>JAITGJ010000282.1 GCA_031280705.1 Spirochaetaceae bacterium | reverse complement strand
GGAACCTCTAAAAACCGGTTGTTTTCAGAGGTTCCCTTGCGGTTTCTCGCCCTGCGGGCTGCGAAACACGCATTTTTAAGCGGTTCATCTCTAAAAACTGAAGTTTTTAGAGATGCCCTATAGACAGACTTCCTTGAAAATCGCATTTTCGCAGCCTAAAGGCTAAGAAAATGTAAGGTCTGTCCGCAAAGTAACCGGCTTTGTGGACAGACACTAGTTATTGGACTTGTCCGGTAACCGGCCGGGCTGCCGGACAGGTCCAATGGCGTCCGTATTCAGGAAACGGTGAATACGGAAAACATAAAAACCTGCAAAGGAGTTTGTATGTCGGACAAACATGTGTATTTTTTTGGCGGCGGCGGCGCGGAAGGCGACGCCGGAATGAAAGAAACCCTGGGCGGCAAGGGCGCGAATCTTGCGGAAATGACCAATCTCGGTATTCCCGTACCGCCGGGCTTTACCATTTCAACGGATGTGTGCGCGGCCTATTATGAAAACGAACAGCGGTATCCGGCGGGGATTACGGATGAAGTGCTTGCCGCGCTCAGCCGGCTTGAGAGCCTCATGGGAAAAAAACTCGGCGACAGCGATGATCCGCTTCTCGTTTCGGTGCGGTCGGGGGCCGCGGTTTCCATGCCGGGCATGATGGACACGATACTCAACCTCGGCATGAACGACAAAGCGGTGGAGGGCCTCGCACGGAAAACCGGAAATTCCCGTTTTGCCTGGGACGCCTACCGGCGCTTTATCCAGATGTACGGCGATGTGGTTATGGGCGTCAACAGTGAATTATTCGAGGAAGCGATTGCTGCCGTCAAGAAGGCGAAGAAGATCGAGCTTGATACGGACCTCGACGAAAAGGACCTTGCAAAACTTGTAGGCGAATACAAAAAAATTGTAAAAAAAGCGGCCAAAACCGATTTTCCGCAGGAACCGGGGGAACAGCTCTGGGGCGCGATTAATGCGGTATTCGGTTCCTGGATGAATGAACGGGCAATAAAATACCGGCAGCTTAACGAAATCAAAAACCTCAAGGGGACCGCAGTCAATGTGCAGTCCATGGTGTTCGGCAATTTCGGGGATGACTCGGGCACCGGGGTTTGTTTCAGCCGGGACCCGTCCACGGGAGAAAACGAATTTTACGGTGAGTATTTGATGAATGCCCAGGGCGAGGACGTCGTGGCGGGAATCCGTACGCCGGAAAAAATAGCGACGCTGGCAAAGCGGAACCCGGTAATATACGGGCAGCTTGTGGATATTAAAAACAATCTGGAAAAACATTTCCGCGATATGCAGGACATGGAATTTACCGTTCAGCAGGGAACGCTGTTTTTGCTGCAGACCAGAAACGGCAAGCGCACGGGGGCCGCGGCGGTAAAATGCGCCGTTGATATGGTGGCGGAAGGGCTTATAGACCGGAAAACCGCCGTGCTCCGGGTGAGCCCCGCACTTCTGGATCAATTGCTGCACCCCATGATCGATCCCCGCGCGGGGAAAAACACGGCGTCATTCCTGACTGCCGGACTTAACGCGAGCCCCGGCGCGGCCTGTGGGCGCATCGTTTTTACCGCCGCCGAGGCGGAGGAGTGGCACAAGCGGGGAGAAAAGGTACTCCTCGTGCGCAAGGATACGAGCCCTGAAGATATTGGCGGCATGGTAGTCAGCGAAGGGATTCTCACCTCTACGGGCGGCATGACCAGTCACGCGGCGGTTGTGGCGCGCGGTATGGGCACGCCCTGCGTCGCCGGCGCAAAGGGCGTTTCCGTGCAGGGAAAGAAGGCGGTCATCGGCGGGAAGACATTCAAGGAAGGGGACTGGATTACCATTGACGGCTCGACGGGCAATGTGTACGGCGGGCGGCTTCCCCTGGTAACGCCCAAAATTTCCAGAGACATGAACACGTTCCTTTCCTGGTGCGATGCAATCCGCGCAGAATCGGTGCGCGGCGGCATCAGCGGCTTTGCGGTGCGCGCCAACGCGGATCAGCCCGCCGATGCGGCGCGCGCCTTTGAATTCGGCGCGGAGGGCGTCGGACTCTGCCGCACGGAGCATATGTTCTTTGACAAAAAGAAACTGATTCACTTTCGCGCCATGATTGTGGCGGACACACAGAAAGAACGGGAAGCGGCGCTCAGAAAAATACTGCCGCTGCAGAAAAAAGACTTTTTCGGCATCTTCACGGCGATGGAAGGCCGTCCGGTAACCATCCGCCTCCTCGATCCGCCGCTGCACGAATTTGTTCCCCACACCAAAGAGGAAATACGGGAACTCGCGGAACATCTCAAGGTAACGGTAAAGGATCTGGGGCCAAAAATAGAAAAACTGCGCGAAGCAAATCCCATGCTGGGACACCGGGGCTGCCGTCTTGCCGTTACGTATCCTGAAATTTACAATATGCAGGTTGAGGCGATTGCCCTTGCCGCGGCGGACTGCGTAAAGCGGCAGATTCCCGTAGACCCCGAGATCATGATTCCCATTGTTTCCGACACGCGGGAGCTTGCCCTGATCCGCCCCGCCGCGGAACGCATTATCAGCCGGGTGCTGGACGCGGCGGGCGTCAGCCTTGGCATTAAAATCGGCACCATGATCGAGGTTCCCCGCGCAGCCCTTCTTGCCGGCGCCATTGCCGGTCATGCCGACTTTTTCAGTTTTGGCACCAACGATCTGACCCAAATGACATTTGCCTTTAGCCGTGATGACGCGGCGTCGTTCCTTCCCGCGTATCTCGAAAAAAATGTGCTTGATACGGATCCGTTCAAGTCAATTGACGAGGACGGCGTCGGAAGCCTGATCGGTATCGCGGTGGAAAAGGGGCGCGGGGCAAAACCGGACCTTAAACTCGGTATCTGCGGCGAACACGGCGGGGATCCGGCAACCATTGATTTTTGTTTTCGTACGGGACTTAATTATGTTTCCTGTTCTCCCTTCCGGGTTCCCCTCGCCCGCCTTGCCGGAGCGCAGGCGGTTATCAACAACACAAAGTAACGGAGGCTGTTGTGAAAAAAACACTTTTTTTTGCCGCTGTTTTTATGATAACGGCGGGAATGCTGTTCGCGCGGGGAGGCGGTGAGCGTGAGCGTACGCCTCTTGTGATCAATACGATACGCGGACCTTCCGGAATCGGGATGATAAAACTGTTTGAACATCCTCCGGAAATTCCCGGTTTTGCCGTGAGCATTGCGGCGTTTGGCTCTCAGGATATTATCGCGGCAAAACTGGCGGCGGGTGAGGCGGCCATGGGAATACTGCCCGCGAATGTTGCGGCAAAACTTGCCGCATCGGGCGTTCCCCTGCAAATGGCCGCGGTTACCGGGACGGGTATGTTGAGTCTGCTTTCTTCCGATCCTGCGGTGAACAGCATTGCCGATCTGCGCGGAAAAACGGTTGAAGTTACCGGACGCGGCGCGACGCCTGAATATGTATTCCGCCGTATTTTGCTGGCGCGGGGCATCGAGCCGGACCGGGATATTATCCTCACCTTTACCCTTTCCTATCCGGAAATCGCCCAGGCGCTTATCGCGGGCCGGATACGCACCGCCCTTTTGCCGGAGCCGTTTGCCACAATGGCGCTCCAGGGAAATCCCGCTGTCAGGCAGATTGGCGATGTACAGGAGGAGTGGAGCCGCGCCGGCGGCCACGCGAATTATCCCATGACCGTTCTTGTGGTCAACGGCGATTTTGCGCGAAAAAACCGCCGGGCGGTGAACAGGATTCTTGAAGCGTGCAAAACTTCTTCCGAATGGGTCGTTGCGCATCCGGGAGAGGCGGGGGCGCTGGTTGAACAGTTTGAACTGGGGCTCCGCGCGCCGGTAGTTGAGGCCGCCGTTCCCCGCAGCAATTATGTGTTTATTCCCGCACAGGAAGCCCGCCCCGCGATTGAAGCGCTGTTTACTGTTTTTCTTGAGCATGATCCCGCTTCCATAGGCGGCGCGCTTCCGCCCGGCAGTTTTTACTTCCAGGACTGATCCGTAGTGCATAGGCCGGGCCGGGATATTTTTTGGACCATGCTGGGAATCGCCGCGCTTCTCCTTTTCTGGGAGGGAGGGGCGCGGGCGCTTCAAAGCCCCATTATCCTGCCCGGCCCGCTCGGTACGGCGCGGCGCTTTTTCGCCATTATTACCGGGAAAAAATTTATCGTTTCCCTCGCGGCAACTTTTGTGCGCGTCATGGCGGGTCTTTTCGCCGCCGTTCCGCTTGGCGTCGCGGCTGGACTTGCGTGCGGCCTTAACCGCCGTGCGGCGCTTTTCTTCCGGCCGCTTTTTGCGGTCAGTTCCGCCACGCCGGTCATGGCGGTAATTCTTATCGCGTTTCTCGCGCTTGGGCAGGAAAAAACGCCGGTGTTTACCGCCTTTCTCATGGTTTTTCCGGTAATAACAGCAAATACTGTTGAGGGTGTACGGGCTGTTGATCCCCATTATCGGGAACTCTTTTCAATATATCGTATCTCCCGCACGGATGCGCTTCGTTTTCTGTACATTCCGGCAATGCTCCGTTTTATCCTGGGCGGTGTGCGCGGTGGCCTTTCTCTCGGCTGGAAGGTTGTGGTCGCCTCTGAGGTGCTGGTCCAGCCGCTTCGGGCGCTGGGGTCCGGTATGCAGCTTGCCCGGGCGCACCTTGAGACGACCGAACTGTACGCGTGGACGCTGTCCACGGTATTGGCCGCGGCGTTTTCCCAGGGGCTTCTTTCGCTGATCCTCCGGTTTGTGGAGCGGGAGCGGCGCGCCGGTGGATAAGGGCGCCCTGCTTCCGGTTATCGCGGCGGAGCGGCTTTCTTTTTCTTTTCCCGGACGGAACCGGGGCGCGGCTTTTCCGGTTTTTCGGGATTTCCGCATTGAGACCGGGAAAGAAAATCCCCTGGTAATTCTTGGACCCTCCGGTTCCGGCAAGACAACGCTGCTTCGCCTGATGGCGGGCCTCCTCACGCCCGGTAGTATTACTGTTCCCGCGCATGGCGTTTTTCCCCTTCCCGGCGCGTTCGTATTTCAGGACGCGCGGCTGCTTCCATGGCTTTCCGTGTTTGAAAATGTCATGCTTCCCCTCAGAGGAAAGATGGATGCAGCCTGCGCGGCAGAGCGTTCCCGGCATTTTCTTGCGCTTACAGGACTTGCGGGCCTTGCTTCCGCCCGTCCGGCGGAACTTTCGGGCGGTCAGAAGCAGCGGGTTTCCATCGTCCGCGCATTCGCGTATCCCGCGCCGGTTCTTTATATGGACGAACCGTTTCAGTCCCTCGATCTTCCCCTGCGCCTTGAACTCATGGATCTGACAAAAAACCTCATTGCGGAAGAAAAGCGCCTTGTGGTGATGGTAACCCACGACCCCCGTGAAGCGGTATATCTTGCAGCGCGCGTCATTGTCCTGGGAAAAAACGCCCGGGGAATCGTGCTTGATGAAACAGTAATCCTGCCGCCTTTGGCCCGGTCTTTTGGCTCTGCCGACGGGAGCGCTCTTGCCGCACGGCTTTTTGACGCCCTTTCGGAAAACCGGCTGGAATAAATGGCCGTAAACTCCCGCCATACAATCGGACTGTCGTCTGTCATTTCTTGCCGAACGGCAAATTTTGTGCAGGAAAATCTGATGCACCGCCGCTCTCAGCCAGGGTAGTTCATGCGATCCCTTTGAGGATTCTGAGCCACGCGGGAAATACGGGAACATCCATGCTGCCGTTCATGCTGTGGAATTCTCCGCCGTTAAGCAAATCGCACCAGCGGGTAAAACCCATTTCCCGGGTATTCACCAGGAAGCGCGCTTCGCCGGGATCGGAATTGACCGCGATAATAACCGTTTCGTTTTCGGCCGTCCGTAGAAACGCGAACTGCGCGTGGGAGCGGTAAAGCTCCCGGTATGTGCCTTCCCGGAGCGCCGCGCTGTTTTTTCGTATCATGGCAAGGCGCGTGATGGCATCGGCGAGTGATTTACTGTCAATGGGAGGGGTGTTTTCGTCTGGATACTGTCCGCTATCGTGCCGCCACGCGGGGCGGAGAACGCTGTCATCGTTTTCTGTGCGCGTTCCCCGGATGCCGTATTCGCTTCCGTAATAGACAGATGGAATGCCGGGAACCGTAAAAAGGAGTCCGTAAAGAAGAAAAATGTGTACGGGGTTGACAAGAATGCTCGATGCGCGGTGTACATCGTGATTGTCCACAAAGTTGTAAAGCGGAATATCGCGGTACAGTCCTTCCGCGCCGAACTGACGGTTCAGCGTCCATGAAAGCTCGTAGAAATTCCTGTCGTTAAGCGAGGACCAAAGCCCCTTGTACAATTCGTAATTGGTAACTGAATCAAGCCGTCCCGGCCGCGCCCATGCGCGGTAATCCCCGGACACCACTTCTCCCATGAGCCAGAAATCCCGTTTTTTTGTTTTGATAACCGCAGAAAGTTCATCCATAAAACCGGGGAGCAGCTGATCCGCCGCGTCAAGGCGAAGCCCGTCAACAGCAAATTCATCGATCCAGAATTTAACCGCTCCAAAAAGGTGGCTGCGTACACTGCTGTTGTGCCCGTTGAGCTTGACGAGATCCAATGCCCCGGCCCAGGTGTGGTAGGTAAACGGATCTCCCAGTGGATTGTGCCGTCCAAAATCAAGCCCGGAAAACCAGTCCCGGTACGGAGATGCCTCGCGCTTTTCCTGTACGTCTTTGAATGCGAAAAAATACCGGCCCGAGTGATTCAGCACGCCGTCCAGTATCACCATGATGCCGTGCGCGTGCAGTTTTTCTGTCAGCATTTTGAGATCCGCATTGCTGCCAAGCCGCCGGTCAACATGAAAATAATCCAGCGTATCGTAGCCATGGGCCGTTGACTCGAACAGCGGTCCCAGATACAGGGCGTTGATTCCCAGATCGAGGAGGCGCGGAATATGTTCCGCGATGCTTTTGAGTCCCGTTCCGGCTGGCGAAACAAAATCGTTACGGCGCGGCGCGCCGCAAAAACCCAATGGATAGATGTGATAAAAAACGCGATCGTATATGTTCATAAAACACTCCTTATGATGCCGCTCTGCGCTTGGCTTGGTATTCACTATATACCTACCGGTAGGTATATGAGTTAGTCTGCTTATTGCCCGTCACCCGGCATAAAACCCCGGTGCGGCCCTTCCGCTTAGCGGCGGGTAAGACGCTTCGGTCTCCGTCCGGCAGCCCCGGCCGTGCTACGAAAAAATGCCGTGCATATACTGATGAACGAGCCGGTTCCGGTTTTCATCGGTAAGACTTACCTCCCGGTTGATGATCAGGAGCGCCCAGGTTTGTATCAGGCCGAAAAATGTTTCCGCGTACATTTTTTGTCGGTTCCGCATGTTGCCGTGGTCGGCGGCCGCCCGCTCGAAAAGATCCTCGATCTTTGCGACAAGCCGCTTCCGGATCCCGTTTCCCGCGTCATAACCCGGCGTTTCCGGCGCGGAGGAGTAGAGGGACACCAGCAGACGGAAATACTCGGGATGGCCGGCGGCGTAATCAACCAGGTCCCGGAACAGGGCGGACAGATTCATCACGAGGTCGTGTTCGTAAACCGCTGCCTTTGCCGTCAGATTGAGCAGGGGAATGCCGTATTCCGCGACAATAGCCTCGAGCAGGGCATTCTTGCTGCCGTAATAGTAGTATAGCGTGGGCTTCGTGATACCCGCCTCCCCGGCAATGGTTATGACACTGGTTTGTGCAAAGCCAAGGCGCGAAAACAGCCGCAAGGCGGTCTTGCGGATCACGTCCCGGTTATTTTTTGCATCTTCCATGCTTTTATTATACCTACCGGTCGGTATAGTGTCAATAGGATGATACGCCAATCGCCCGATCAGGCCGGTTACCCACGCTCTGACCATCCATACCGACAACGGTATGGGCGATATTGGAACAAGGGTGTCCGTAACTTTACTATACCTACCGGTCGGTATGCATCTAATCGGATGATATTGCAAGCAGTGCCGGTAAGCCGGATACCCGTAATCATTATACCTACCGGTCGGTATATAATCAACGGGATCACGCGGAAATCACCCGCAGGGCTGAGTTTAGGGCTTGACGGCAGGCGCGTATATATAATTAATATAGTAAAGAGTCTCTGGGTGCCGGATACGCCATGGCCCGGTACTTTGGCTGTGCTCCGGGCGCGTCCGTATGGCGCGGTCCCGGGATGAATCCTGAATGGGCTTGTCCGCTAATCCGGTTGATTATCGAACAAGTCTCCGTAAAATGACTGCAAAACCCTAAACGCAGCGCATTTTACCCTTGTTTAAGCGGAATTTGTTCGGAACTTCGCCACGTTGGCGCAGTTTCCGGACAACGCTCATGTATGTTTTATAAGGCGATAAATGAAACACAGAACGTTGGTTTGTAGGGCAGCCTTGACGGCGGCGGTTTTTGTCCTGCTTGCCGCGTGCGGCGGAGACTTCATTGATGAGGGGCGTTTGGGGTCCGGCTTGACGGTGCGCTCTGACACCGTGCGAGTGTCTGATTTATATGAGGAATGGCTCTGGCGGGAAACGGACGCGCCGCACCTGCGCTCTCTTGCCATATCGGAAACATCCGTCAATAATTTTATTTATGACAGAAGGCATGCCTCCGACATCAGTCAGAGGATCAACTATGACTCAAACAACTGGCTTCAGGTGGCCAATGACCGCCGCGAATCCGGGGTGGACCGGATGTATCCCGCGGGCTTTGTTATTACAGCCATGGCTGAGAATTATCCCGGGAGCAATGTCCTTCCAGAAAAGGTTATGCACGAACTGTATCTTCATGGTGATAAGCAAAGTCTGATAGAGTATGTTGACGGTACGTATTACATTTATACCAGGGGCGCCGTTGCGGGCTCCCAGTGACGGCGTGCCCAAACGCATTACCCTTGCCGGCCTTCCCACAAGTTATGGCGGCCCTGATGAACCTCCGGGCTTTTGGGGTACTGACGGCTCCTTCGGCCACGGCGCGCAGATAAAAGTTATCAGTTTTTTTACCGGCGATGAAGTTGCCAGTTGCTTTTATGGTATGCTCAACGGCAATATGACGTTTGAGTTGCAGAGCGCGGGGGGCCTGGACAGGGACTGGAACTTACCGGATTTGGCTTAGCGTTAATGCGGAGTGGTACGAGAATCGTTACTGGATGCGGGGATATTTTTCCCGGGAGTTCCAGGTAATTTCCGGTGAGGAAACTATCATACGCTTTGTCAGGGACGACTGGGACTACTGGCCCCTGGACTACCTCTAGGGAAGCACCGATTTACTCAACCGGGAATAAATCAGTGCTACTTTAATGTGATTTTCGCAGTTTTCCACAGGAAAACGAGAAAATAATAGGGAACCGCTGATTAGAGTCCATTTAATCAGCGGTTCCCTAGAGCGGTGTGCGTGTGGCAAAGCGGCGGCGCGGTTATCAGGCTTGCGTATCACGGATGATTGCGTCCCGTAAGAGCCTGTTCACATTGTGGATTTTTATGGTCAATCGACCGCAAAAATCCCGATTTTCGGGCTCTTTTGGAGCCTGCAAGGTAGAATTTTGGCGTT
>JAITGJ010000153.1 GCA_031280705.1 Spirochaetaceae bacterium | reverse complement strand
TAATTAACCGGGGCAACCCGGAAGGGGAGGATTTTTATGAGAAAACGGTTTTTTGGAGGGATACTGGCGCTGCCGCTTCTCGTAGCCCTGATCATGGGCTGCAAAAGCGCCCCGGCGGTATCGGAGTCGGCGGCGCGGGCGGACCGGGGACTGGACGGCGAAACGGCCCGGGCGCTTGAGGCGGCGCTTGCCCGCCTGGAAACGGCGCGGAAACAGGCGCACGATTTCGGCGGGCCGGAATTTTTGCCGGAAGAGACCGCCGCGGCCGATGCCCGTTATGACGCGGTAATGGCCGCCGCACGGGACGGCGGCGTTGAAGCGGCTCGCGCGGCCATCACCGAAAGCGCGGCGCTCGCGGATGTGTATGATGATATTTTTGCCCGCGCCCTGGGACCCTATGCAAGCGCGAAGGGTGAAGCGGTCATTGAGGCGCGGGAAGAGGCCGTTTTTATGGGCATCGCGGAATATTCCCCGGACCGGCTTGCGGCCGTGGACGATATTGCCGATGAAGCCCTGCGTCTGTATCAGGATGAGGAAGACTATTACGCCGCCAAAGATACCGCAGACCGCGCCATCAATATGTACGGTGTTCTTGCCCGCGGCGCGGAAGCCCGGAGCGAAGCCTACGAGATTGAATTTTACCGGTTTCAGGACCTTGATCCGGACAACCTCGCCCGGGCCGGACGCCGCCTTGAGGAAGGGCTTGCCGCTTTTGACGCGGGTGATCTTGACGCCGCCCGCGCCGCCGCAGAGGAGAGCCTCGGTATTTACCGGGGCATTCTCAACCAGGGGATGAAGTCCTATGCGGAGGAACGGCGGCTCGCGGCGCTTGAGGAACGCCGTTTTGCCGAGGAGCATAAGGCCCCTGTTGCGGTACGGCTCGATTTTGAAAACGCCGCGCGTATTTTTGATTTGGGCGAAACGGCTTACGGGCAGGAGCAGTACCGGGAAGCCGCCAACCTGTACTTCCAGGCTGAATTCAGCTTTGCGGCGGCGGCGGGTGTCGCGGAAGTAAAACGGGTACGCGCCGAGGAAGCGATTCGCCGCGCGGAAGAATTGGCCACGGCCAGCGAAGAAACCGCCCGGGCCGCGGATACTATTGTAGGAGAGGAGGTTCTGGAATGAAAAAACGCGCATGGTGGCTGCTGCCGGGAATGGTCCTGGCGGCGATTCAGGTTTTTGCCCAGGCCGTGGATGCGGGGGGGGCGGTTTCGCACCGCGTCCTTAACAACGATTACTACATGCAGAGCCTGCGGTTGTCGGGCCTTGCCCGGAACAGTTACGAAGCCGGCGATTATGACGCTTCCACTGCCTATGCGGAGGAGGCCGCGCGGTACGCCCGCCTTTCCGACGGTTATGTGTCGGAACGCGCCGTTTCCGCGGCCCAGTCCCGCGTCGTCTGGGCGTCTTCTGACGCGGTACGGGCCGTTTCCCGCTATCCCGAGGCGTTCCACCGGGCGGAGGGCGCGCTGGCCGCCGCCGAGGCAAATCACGGACAGGAACAATACATCGACGCCATTGCCGCGGCAAACCGTGTGTTTGAAGCCCTCTCATCAGTTACCGCGATTGCGGGGGCCGCTCCTTCCCGCCCGTCGGGGACCTTCCCCGCCCGCTATACCGTACGTTCCTGGGCCACGTTCCGGGACTGCCTGTGGAATATCGCCGGACGTTCCTGGGCCTATGGCGATCCCGCCCAGTGGCGGTTGATCTACAACGCGAACAAAAGCCGGTTCCCCAACCCGGATGACCCGGACCTTATTGAACCGGGCATGGTGCTGGAAATCCCCAGCGTCCGGGGCGAAACCCGTTCCGGCCTCTGGTCGTCTGATACGTCGTATCCGGCCATGCGGTAATCGCGCGGTCCGCCGCCGTCCCGGTTACCAGGCCGGTATACCGGACGGCGGCGGATCAACCTCCCCGCCTCGTCCTTTCCCCGCCACTCATCCCGAAAAATCGCGTACAGGCCGGATCGCGCGGCAATTCCCGTATTGGCTCCACGCGGAATTTGTGATACGATAACGGTGTATGGAAATAGAGTTATTGGGCAGCGGCCTGCTCAGACAAAAAGCTGAACCGGTCCAGCCCATCGGGCACGAGTATCGCAAGATTGCCGATGATATGATTGACATGCTGCACGCGGGAAAGGGCGTCGGCCTTGCGGGTCCGCAGGTGGGCCTTATGAAGCGGATTTTTGTGGTCCACATCGAGGGGAGCGCGCCGCTCGTGTTTATAAATCCTTCCATTATTGGTACCTCCCAGGAGTTGACGCGCTACGAAGAAGGCTGTCTCTCCATTCCCGGCATCTGGGCGGAGATTGAGCGGCCCGCATCGGTACGGATTCAGGCGTGGAACGCGCAGGGGAAACCGTTCACCCTCGACGCGGAGGGGATTTTGGCCCGGGTGATTCAGCACGAAAACGATCATCTGGAAGGGGTGCTGTTTATCGACCGGCTCCCCGAAGGCAAGCGCAATAAAGTAATCGCCAAGTATGAACGGCGCGCCGCCGGGGGCGGAAAGGCCGTTCCCGGTAAAAACGGCGGGGTCCCCGGCGCCGAAAAAACGGGCAGGGCGGCGGCGCGCGCGGGCGATTCCTGAACCGCCCGTTTTTGTGGATATGCCGCCGTGCTGAAACTGCTCTTTGCCGGGAGCCCCGCCATTGCCGTTCCCGCGCTGCTTTCCCTGGCCGCCCTTGAGCGGGAAGGAATCTGTTCTGTGGCGGGGGTCCTTACCAACCCCGATTCCGCCAAAGGCCGGAGCGGAAAGCAAGAACCCACGCCCGTGGGCGCGGCTGCGGCGCGGTTCGGTATTCCGTCCGGCGTGATTCTTAAGCCCGCGCGGCTTGACGCGGCGGCACGGGACGCGGCGGCGGCCGCCGGGGCGGATATGCTGGTAACCTTTGCCTATGGACATATTTTTGGCCCTAAGTTCCTTGCGCTGTTTCCCCGGGGCGGCATCAACATACACCCTTCACTGCTCCCCAAATACCGGGGGCCTACGCCGGTACAGGCCGCGATACGCGCGGGAGACGGGGAAACGGGGGTAAGCATCCAGTATTTGGCCCCTGAAATGGACGCGGGGGACATCCTTGTACAGGAAATAATACCCCTTTCCGGGCGGGAAACGGCGGAGACGTTAAGCGAACAGGCCGCGGATAAGGGCGCGCACATGCTTGCCGCCCTTATCCGCCGTTTTGCCTCTGGGGAGCCGGTTATGGCGCGGCCACAAACGGGCGCGGCGCGGTACTGCGCGCTTATTGCGCGGGAAGACGGCCTGATTGACTGGGCCCAAAGCGCCGTGGCAATTGACCGGCAAATCCGCGCATTTACGCCCTGGCCCCTTTCCTGGACCTGGCATGGGGAAACGGAACTGACCGTCCTTGAAGGCGCGCCCTGTACGGTAGAAACTGCGCCCAATATGGCGGCGCCCAATTTGGCGATGCCGGGTACGGTGCTGGGCGTAGACAGGGAGCGGGGGATCCTGATACAAACGGGAAGCGGTGTTTTTGCCGCCGGACGGCTGCAATACCGCGCCCGGAAGGCCCTCCACTGGAAGGATTTCCTGAACGGCGCGAAAGATTTTTTGGGTTCCCGTCTGGGAAAATACTAACGGCAGCGGCTTTTACCGGAGGAGTGCATGGCATTCAGAATCGACATTGACTCACTTGAAAGCTGGGTTTCGCGCCACGCCCGCGCCTTCATTTTGCTGGTTGCCGCGCTCGTGGCCTTTGTGGGCGTGGTGGCCATCGTTGTGTTTTTTATCGCCCTGCGGGGAGCGGAGCAGGCGCTGGTGCCGGATATACGCGGCAAAGAACTAACCGCCGCCCTTCTTGAATTGCAGGCAAAGGAACTCTATCCCCGCATACAACTCCGCCATTCCCAGGACGCCCAGGATCGCGGCCTCATTCTGGAGCAAGACCCCAGGCCGGGAACTATTGTCAAGGCGGGCCGCCGCATCCGGCTCGTGGTAAGCCAGGGCGTCCAGGTTAACACGATAGAAGATTACCGGGGCCGGAATATTGACGAAGTTACGATGGACCTGCGTTCGCTCTACGCCTCGTCTGCCCAGCCGCTTCTTTCCATCGCGGATCCTCCCCTTTACGAATACTCTGATGAACCGGCCGGTGCGATCCTTGTCCAGCGCCCCGAACCGGGCACGGCGGTTACCGGCCCCCTCACGCTGGAATTTGTAGTGAGCCGGGGGCCGGAACACGTACTCATTTCCGTTCCGGCCCTTACCGGACTTTCCGCGCCCGCGGCCCTGGGCCGCCTCCGCGAAGCGGGACTCCGCTCTGAATTTACGCTTCTGGCGGGTGGAAGCGCCGGTATTGTCGTATCCCAGACCCCCGGCGCCGGTACGGCCCTGGAATCGAGCCGGCCCGTGCGCGTTATGGTAAGCGCCGGAGACGCCGCTCTCCGCCTTTTTGAATACACCCTGGCGGAAAGCCCGGTACCCCTTCCGGTCAGGCTTGAGTACCTGCCCCCAGGCGGCAGTGAGCGGATCGTGCTTGCCGAAGCGGATTTTTCCGGCGGCGTTTTTACCTTTCCGTATCAGGTTCCGCCCGGCTCCACCCTGATATTTTCCGTCATGGGCCGGGAACTCCACCGGGAAACGGTACTGCCCGCGGTGGACGAATTTTCGCTGGATGAACTGTAACCGTTCCGTTTTCCGGTCCGGCATGACCAGCTTTGCGGGTCTGGCCATTCTGGCGTTTCTGGCCGCCGCCACGCCGTCTCTTGCCGCGGAAGAAACCGGCGGGGACCCGTCGGTGTTTATCGGCTTTTCCGTGCGCGAACTGGTGGAAATCAAGGGGTTTCCAGAGGCCGTATACGCCGTGCGGGGAGCGGAAGCCTGGCAGGATGACGTGGTTTTTTCATACGGGGAAGAAAACTTTTACTTTTACCGGGACCGGGTTTGGCAGGTGGGAACGCGAAGCGCCTTTGGCATCGGCGTGGGCGATAAACGCGATGTAGTGCCCCTCATCATGGGGGACCACACGGTGATTGCCGGAGACTACAGCCTCGCGCCGCTTCCGGGCCGCGCCTGGCCCATGAACGCGCGGTTCAATATTGACGAACACGGCCGTGTCGTG
>JAITGJ010000234.1 GCA_031280705.1 Spirochaetaceae bacterium | reverse complement strand
CGGAACTTGACGCGGGGGATATCCGGGCGGTGCGCCGGGTGGTAGACAAGGATGTCATTTTTGACGAGGCCGATATCGGGATTGCCGAATGGATGGCCGCGTACTATTTGTGCGGCACGGGGGAAGCGCTCGCGGCAATGATCCCTTCGGGGCGGCGTGTTCCGTCTCCGGGCGGATTGGGCGCGGAAGAAGACGGCGCCGCGCCTGACGTAAAGCCGGAACTGTCGGACGAGCAGCATGACGCGCTTACGGCCATTTCCGCCGCCGTTATGCGGACAGAAAACCGTAAAGACACCGGAACGGAAACAAACCGTTTTTATTTGTACGGCATAACCGGATCGGGCAAAACGGAAGTATTTCTGCGCGCCGCCGAACGCGCCGTGGAACAGGGAAAATCCGTTATCTATCTGGTGCCGGAAATATCCCTTACCCACCAGACGGTAAAAGCGGTTACGGCCCGGTTTGGGCGCACGGCCGCGGCCCTGCATTCGGGCATGAGCCCCTCCGCGCGCCTGGCCGAATGGAAACGCGCGCGGACAGGAGAAGCGCGTATTGTGGTGGGTCCCCGGAGCGCCGTTTTCGCGCCGGTGCGGGACCTGGGGCTCATCATCATTGACGAGGAGCAGGACGGTTCCTACAAATCCGGCAGCACGCCGCGCTACCACGCCCGGCAGGGGGCCATGCGGCGCGCCGCCGCAGGCGGCGCGGTTCTGGTAATGGGTTCCGCGACGCCTTCGCTTGAAGCGTGGAAACTTGTCCGGGACGGCGGCATGACGCGCCTGGTTCTGTCCCGCCGCCTCGCCGGGGGCGGAACGCCTGAAATAAAAATTGTGCGTTTAAGCGGAACGGACGGCTGCCTTTCGGCGGAATTAAAAGAAGAAATCAGAATCACTGCTGCGGCGGGCCGGCAGACGATACTGTTTCTTAACCGGCGGGGCTTTGCGTATTTTTTTCACTGCAAAAAATGCGGTTATGTGCAGAGCTGCAAACACTGTTCGGTCTCCCTTACCTGGCACAAAAGCCGGGGCCGCGCCGTCTGTCATTACTGCGGCTATTCGGAAACGCCGCCGCGCGCCTGCCCGGAATGCGGCTCCCTTGAGGCGGGGTTTTCGGGATTCGGCACGGAAATGATTGAAGAAGAAGTGCGCCGCACGTTTCCCGCCCTGCGTATCGCCCGTGTAGACACGGATACCGCCGCGAAAACGGGCAGCCTTGAAGAAACCATGGACAAGTTCCGCGGCGGCGGAATAGATATACTGCTCGGTACACAAATGGTGGCCAAGGGCCTTAACTTTCCGGGCGTGCGCCTGGTGGGCGTGATCATGGCGGACACGGGCCTCGCGCTTCCCGATTTTCGCGCGGCCGAGCGCACGTTTTCGCTCATCGTGCAGGTATCGGGCCGCGCGGGGCGTTTCTTCCCCGACGGAAAAGTTATCGTGCAGACATTCCGCCCCCGCGATCCCGTTATCACGCGGGCCTGTTCGTTCAGCATTGAAGATTTTTACGAAGCGGAACTCGCCGCGCGAAAAGCGCTGGACTTTCCGCCCTACACGCGCATCATCCGTTTTGTTATCCGCTCAAAGGACAAAAGCCGGGCGGAAGGGGCAATCACCCGTCTCGCCTCCTTTACGCGGGACCTCGCTCCCCCGGGCGCCGGCATACTGGGCCCCGCCGAATGTCCGCTCGCGCTCATCGCGGGAAACTTCCGGTATCAGATAATCCTCCGGGGGGCGTCCATGGGGCATCTCCACCACGCCGCGCGGACCATCCTCGCGCGGTACGGGGAAACGCGGGATCTCCACACGCATCTTGAAGTCGATGTTGACCCGGTAAGTATGCTGTAATGTACGCTGGCCAAGCCGCCCCGGTTAAATTAACCATGCGGGGATGGAAATTCCAGGGCAGCCGCTGAATTTATCGCACAAACGTTAGGTAGTGTCTGTCACCTTAAACGGGCTGTCCGTCGTCCTAAATTGTACTGTTTCCTCACAAGGTCAACCGCTTTTCCAATGCTGTCTTGTAAAACCACGGTTAAATCCTGTGAAAAACGGTCAATCAGCGCTTTTTCATCGTCCGTTTCTTGCGGTTGGCCGGTATTGCCGCCCTCTTTTTCGGGTTTTAGGAGTTCATACGCCTCAATATCAAAGGCTTTTGCCAATTTTATCAGTGTTTGGGCAGATACCCATGTGTTACCTGCCTCAATATCAGCCAGAAAATTCGTTGAAATGTCAATTTTAGCGGCCAAAACGAACTGCGACCAGTTCCTGCGGTGGCGATATTTCCTGATATTTGCCTTTAGGATGTCTCGTAATGCCTGTTCTTCTGTGTCTACCGGTTTAGCCAAGATATTTTTTAGTTTAAGCATATAGAAAATGGTAGGCCATACGATATTAGGAGTATATTAACTATTGACAATAGGAGTATCTTATTTTACGATAATTGCGGAGGGCCTCATTGAGGGCTTCCCCGTCTGTAGGGCGGTAAGAAACGCCCGGCCATGGGCCGGCGCGGTGTAACTAGAGGAGGCTTTTTATGAAAAAGCTTTGCAAAGTTTTGAGGGTTATCGCCATCGGGGCGGTAATCGCTGTCGGGCCCGCGGGAATTCCCGCTTTCGCTCAGACGGGTCTTTTCTTCGGCGGCGAACTGGGGCTGGGTATCGGCTTCAACGGGCTGGGAAAAGACTTCAAGACCATGAAGAATTCTGCGGCGGCCATGGGTATTTCGCTGGATGAAAAATCTCTCCTGGCGTTCGGACTGGCGGGCGAAACGGGCTATGGAATCACCGATCGGTTCGCCATTCTGAGCGGGCTGTCGCTGTCGTTTGGCCAGGGCATAGAATTAAGCGCTGCCGGCGTATCGATAAAAGCTACTACCAATTTCGCCGACATCCCCGTACTGGTGCGGTACCTGTTTTTGAATTCGCCGCTCCTCCTGGGCGTCCAGGGCGGGATACATCTGGGTATCCCCTTCGGCATAGAAGTGGAATCTTCAATACCTTTCTTCAGCTCATCAAAACCCGACGCGGACGGGGTCGTGTTTGGGATGAGCGCCGGGCTCATTGCCGGTTATCCGCTGGGGCCGGGCAGAATAATCGGAGACCTCCGTTTTTTAATGGACTTCAACCCCGTGAAGGGAAAGCTTTCGGGTCAATCAATGGAGGGCTTTACCCGCCGGAACTTCCTGATAATGGTGGGCTATGAATATGTGCTGCGGAGTAAATAGGTAACAGAAGACCGGCGGAGGGCGGGCGTAAGTCCGCTCCCGTCCCTGTTTCGATCGTTTTCAACCGCGGCGTAGGCGCATACAATAATTTTTATTTCAAATATAATTGAGCCTGCTGCAAAAGCCGGCTACTTTTGCACAGGTTCTCAGGGCCAGCGCACTATGATTTCTAATTCCCTATGGTATAAGGAATTAGCTTACAGTCATTTTTCAGGGCTGAAATCGTAATACTTTACAACATAAAGAGTTAGCATACATAGTGCGCTGGCCCTGCACAGGCTCTTACGGTGTCTCACCCTATTGGCTGCGAAACACGCATTTTTAAGCGGTTCATCTCTAAAAACTGAAGTTTTTAGAGATGCCCTGTAATGTACGCCGCGCCTCCCGCGGGCCCACAATCCGCACGGATGCGTGCCCAACCCCCTGCGGGGTTTGGGCTTGGGTTTTTGCCGAAGGCAAAAACCGGCGTTTACTTGCAGGGGCCGCGTGTGCAGGAACCGCGTTTACATGCCGCGCGCTATCTGTTACAATACACCGCACCGGAGACGGAGGGGCGGCATGAAACAGATCATCGTGATCATTGACGGTATGGGCGGCGGCATCGGCGTCCAGTTGGTAAACAAAGTCAAGGAACTGGAAGGCGGCGCGGAAATTATCGCGCTGGGAACCAATTCGTCGGCCACGGAAAAGATGATCCGCGCGGGGGCCCACCGGGGCGCAACGGGGGAAAATGCCATCCGCCTCAATGTGCGCCACGCCGGGTTTATTATGGGGCCCATGGGCATCGTGATCACCGGAAGCCTTATGGGGGAAATTTCAAGCGTTATGGCGGAAGCGGTGATGTCCGCGCCCGGGGAACGGATCCTTATCCCCCTCCAGGATCATCATTTTCATCTGGTGGGGCAGGAAAGCCAGCCCCTCGCAAAACTGGTGGATCAGGCCGTTGCGCGGTTACGGGCGCGCATCGGCGGGGAAAAGGCCGGTTAGGAAATGTATTCATGGACGCCGCGCCGCCGGGTTCCATGCGTGAGATGAGGAGGAAACGATGACGACGGACGAAAAATACGAAAAACTTACCGGCCTGTTGGCCGCGCTTCCCGGAGCCGCGGTGGCGTTTTCCGGCGGGGTGGACAGCTCTTTTCTATGCCACGCGGCGCGGGAGGCCCTGGGAGACCGGGCCATAGCGGTTACGGTAATTTCTCCCATGCTGCCCAAAAGCGAGCGCGAAGCCGCGTCCGGCGTTGCCGCGCGGGTGGGTATCCGGCACGTTTTAATAGAAGAAGACGAAATTGATGAAGAAGTCGCCGCCAACCCCAAAGAGCGCTGTTACTTCTGCAAAAAACTTGAATTCGGCGCGATAGCGGAGGCGGCCCGCGCGCACGGCGTGTCCACGGTGCTGGACGGCTCCAATATGGACGATTTAGGGGATTACCGGCCCGGTCTCAAAGCCCTTGCCGAGCTCAACATTATGAGCCCGCTCCGGGAGGCGGGCCTGACCAAAGACGAGATACGCGCCCTTTCAAAACGGTTCGGCCTTCCCACCTGGGACAAGCCGGCCTTTGCCTGCCTCGCGTCCCGGATCCCTTACGGCGAGCGGATCAGCCGCGAAAAACTTTCGCGGGTGGAGCGGGCCGAGGACGCGCTTCGCGCGGCGGGATTCCGCCAGTTCCGGGTCCGTTCCCACGGCGATATTGCCCGCGTGGAAGTCGCGCCCGAAGAACGTTCCCGCTTTTTCGAGCTTTCCTTTATGGACCGGATTTCCCGCGAGCTTAAGGCCGCGGGATTTATCTATGCCGCCCTTGAACTTGAAGGTTACACAACGGGAAGCCTCAACCGTCCGTTCAGGGAACCCGCGCGCGCGGTTCCGGAGCCGGCCTGATGCGCGCGCATGATTTCGCGGTCGTCGATTCCCGGCGAAGCGAGCGCACGGGCTATGCCGAAGTGGTGTACTGCGCGGGAAAAACCGTGGATCAGGCGGAGGCGATCATAAAAAAGATGCGGGAAGAAAACCTTCCCGTTCTGGCCACCCGCGCGGTAAAGGACCTCGCCGGACGGGTGGCGGTTTTCGCGCCGGAAGCGCAGTATGACGAACTTTCGGGCGTCCTTTCCATCGCGGCCGCGGGCAAGCAGCCTCCCGCGCGGGGACTGGTCGCCGTTGTGGCGGCGGGCACGTCGGACCTTCCCGTCGCGCGGGAGGCGGCGCTCACGGCTGAATTTCTGGGCAGCCGGGTGGAACTGATCGCCGATGTGGGTATCGCGGGGATTCATCGCCTTTTTGACCGCCTTAACGACATACGCCGCGCGCGGGCCGTCGTCGCCATTGCCGGTATGGAAGGCGCGCTTGCCGGGGTAATCGCGGGCCTGGTCGCCGTGCCGGTCATCGCCGTGCCCACAAGCGTCGGCTACGGCGCGTCTTTCGGCGGTCTCGCCGCGCTGCTTTCCATGCTCAATTCCTGCGCGCCGGGCATCTCCGTGGTCAATATTGACAACGGCTTCGGCGCGGGCTACCAGGCGAACCTGATCAACCAAACGGGAGAACCGTAAGAGCCTGTTCAAAATCTGGAATTTGGGCGTTGCAAACGCCAAAATTCTACCTTGCAGGCTCCAAAAGAGCCCTAAAATCGGGATTTTTGCGGTCTATTGACCGTAAAAATCCACAATTTGAACAGGCTCTTAGCCCGCCCCGTAAAGCGGCGGAATCGCGCGGGAAAACGCTTGTTTTTCCGCCGGTTTCCCGTTATACTAGAGCACATCAACCATTCAAGAGAGGTAATGATATGGCTTACAAGATCACGGCCGAGTGTGTAAACTGCGGCGCATGTGAGGGCGATTGTCCCGCCGAGGCGATTTCCGAAAAAGACGGCGCCCGGTTTATCGATCCCGCTAAATGTAAAGACTGTGGCACCTGTGTGGATACGTGCCCGTCAAGCGCGATTGTCGAGGGATAATTTCCGTCGCGGCGGAATTGAGGCAAGGGTATCCCCCTTGCCTTTTTTTGTTTTTCCGTCCGGCAGGCGGGCGCTCCTCGCCCTTCTCCTGGCCCTGGCCGCCGCCCTTGTCCGGGCCGCTCCCGCCGGGGCGGAAGACAACGCGCCCGCCCTTCCGCGCATCAGGCGGCTTGAACCTGGGGACGGCGTGTTCGGCCAGTTTACCGCCGATGTGGAGCGTTCCCGCCGGCGGCTCTACGACCGGCGGCGGGAAGGGACGGAAGACGGCGCGGAACTGCTCGATTATCTTGTTATTTACGCCTACGATTCGGCGGGGGAAGATATGTACCGTCTCGCCGCGCGGTGCAATATTCCCTACGCGGCGCTGGCCACGCTGAACCGCCTCCCCCACCCGTCCGGTTTTACCGGAGCCGGAACACGGTACCTTCCTTCCATGCCGGGGCTGTTTATTCCCCTGGAGCCGGAAACCGATCTGGAACGGCTCCTCATAACGGGCCGGGGCGTGGACGCGGGTATTCCCCTCACGGTCCGGCGGAACGGGCGCGCCGAGCGGTTTCGCTTTATCCCCGGCGGGGAATTCAGCGCCACCGAGCGGATTTTTTTCCTCACCGAAGGATTTCGCTTTCCCCTCAAAACCTACCGGATCACCAGCGCCTTCGGCCCCCGGATCAACCCCGTTACGGGGAACCTCCGCACCCATCAGGGGCTGGATCTCGCCGCGCCCGAAGGCACGGAAGTCTATGCCGCGCGGGACGGCGTGGTGGCGGAAACCGGCGTGGACGGCGTTTATGGAAACTATGTGATCCTCCAGCACGGGGACAACTGGGCAAGCCTTTACGGGCATCTTTCCGAGATTACGGCGGACTTGCGAAGGACGGTTAGATCCGGTACTGTTATAGGCAGAGTAGGTTCGACCGGGCAATCCACCGGGCCGCACCTGCATTTTGAAATACGGCAGTTTGGACGCGCCCAGGACCCGGGCAAACTGTTATTCAGGGATGGCCCCCCATGAAAAGCCGCTTCGGCATTGTTGGTTTCCGGCTATGGACGCTTGTCGCGTGCGCCGCCTTCCCCGCGCGGCTCGGGGCGGAATCACTGCGCGTAGCGATCACGGACGCCGTAACGGTTTCCCACGAAAATCCCTCCGGTACGAGCGTGTCCCTTTCCCAGGGCGGCGCGGTTCTTATCAGCCTTGACGGTGAAGTCCGCTTCCTCCGGGGCGTCGAACTTGAATTTACCGTTCCCCAGACATTCCTGCCGCACCGGGGGAGCCTCGCCCTCGTGGTTTATGGCGATTTGAACCATGTCCCCGCGCCGGGCGTGGCGGACATTGAAGCCCGGCAGTACAGTTTTGACCCCGTGCCGAACAAAATCCAGTCCGTGTATCAGATACCCCTGCGCCCCCGCCACGGCCTGCGGGGAAGCCCCTATGCGCAGGTGCAGGCCGCGGTGCTCCCCCCCGCTTCGTTTCCGGTCCTCTTCCACGTCATGCCCATTATCAAGGGCCTGAGCGAAGACCTCGCGGCCATGCATTTTACCCTCACCGTCCGCCCCATCCTGAGCGATGAGGGCATTGTCCGCGTTGTTCCCCGCTTCCCGGAAAACCTTCCCGGGCGGCCCTTTACCGTACTCATTGACGGGGAAGTAATGGAACGTCCCCTGGAGCGGCTCCTCCGGGAGGGGGAACACCACCTCGCCATCATCTCAGGCGATTACCGGAACGAAAGCCGTGTTTTCCTTGTTGAGCGCGGCAAAATCCTCTCGCTCACCATTACGCTCCAGGACCCCACTCCCCTCGTGATCTTTGAAGGCCCGGAAAACGCCCGCGTCTTTTTTGACGGCGAGGCCGTTACGTCCGCCGGTCCTTTCCCCGTGGAAGCGGGACTGCACGAGGTACGCTTCGTCCTGAGCGACTACACGATCACCCGCAATATCACCGTTCAGCGCGGAAAAACCTATCGCCTTGCCCTTGCCGTCGATCTCCTCGTGGAAGAAAGCGACTAGCGTCCTGCCCATGCTGACGCCTTGACCATCGGGCGTCAGCATGGGCAAATTTTTTTCAAAAAAAACGCCCCATCCCCTTGCACCACAATACATAGCGTGATACTATCCTCCGGGGGGCCTTACCACCCCTATATATACGGCCCCATATACCGATAATCAACGGTGTACCCCCACAACGGGTTGGGGTACGCGGACAGGTTCCGGCGCGGACTGCCGGGCAGGGACGCTCCACAAACGGGACCGGGGCTAATTACGGAGATGCGAGCGCCGGAGCGGGAAGGCCGAATGACGGGCGCGGGACGTTTGCGGAACACGCGGCGGCCGGGGAGATAAGGAATGCGCTGTCCTCATTGCGGCAGTTTTGACGACCGGGTAATCGACTCCCGCACGCTGGCCAACGGCGACGCCATCAGGCGGCGCCGGGAATGTATCGGCTGCGGGTACCGTTTTACCAGTTATGAGCGGGTCGAAGACCGGCCCCTCATGGTGATAAAGAAGGACGGCCGCCGGGAGCCGTTTGACCGCGCGAAAATCGAGCGGGGCGTGGCGCGGGCGCTTGAGAAGCGGCCCGTATCGGAGATGGATATTGAAAGCTTCGTGAACGAAATCGAGGATGTCGCCGCCATGCGGGGGCGGATAAACCGCGAAATAGACGCCCGTGAAATCGGGGAACTGGTTTTGGAAAAACTCGCGGGGCTGGATCAGGTAGCCTACGTGCGGTTCGCTTCGGTGTACCGGCATTTTAGCACTCCCGGAGAATTTGTGCGGGAGATTCAGAAGATTGGAGGGGATTTTACATGATCAAAAATGTGGTCAAGCGGTCCGGCGGGATTGAACGCTGGGACCGGCAAAAGATTTACGGCGCGGTGCGCAAAGCCTTTGCCGCGGCGCTTTCCGGATGGGCCGAAGCGGAAATCCACGCGCGGGCAGAGAACGTTACCGCGCGGGTTGAGGAACTGGCGGAAGAAATGATGACCCGCCGCCATCCCAATTCGATCCCGGCCATTGAGGAAATTCAGGACCTCGTGGAAAACGCGCTCATCGAGGCGAAGGAAACCGCCACGGCAAAAGCGTACATTCTCTACCGGGCAAAGCACGAGGCCATGCGGGACGCGAAGCGCCTCATGTTGGACATTGATTCCACCATGAACGGCTATCTCCGCCAGTCGGACTGGCGCGTCAACGAAAACGCCAATGTCAACTATTCACTGGGGGGCCTTATCCTCCACAATTCCGGGAGCATTACCGCCAATTACTGGCTTAAAAATATTTACCCCGAAGAGATAGCCCGCGCCCACCGGGACGCCGATTTCCACATTCACGATCTTTCCATGTTTTCGGGCTACTGCGCGGGCTGGTCGCTCAGGCAGCTTATTGCCGAGGGTCTGGGCGGGGTTCCCGACAAAATCACGAGCACGCCCGCGCGGCATCTTTCCACGCTGATGCAGCAGGCGGTCAATTTTCTGGGCTGTCTCCAGAACGAATGGGCCGGGGCGCAGGCGTTCAGTTCTTTCGATACCTACATCGCGCCCTTTGTAAAAGCCGACGCGATGAGCGACCGGGAAATCAAACAATGCCTCCAGAGTTTTGTCTTCGGCGTCAATACGCCAAGCCGCTGGGGAAGCCAGGCGCCGTTTACCAATATCACCCTGGACTGGACCTGCCCCGCCGATCTGAAAGACAAACCCGCGCTGGTGGGCGGCAGGGAACTGGACTTTACCTACGGGGACTGCCGCGCCGAAATGGACCGGGTAAACAAACTTTTTATTGAATTGATGCTCGAAGGCGACGCCAACGGGCGGGGTTTTCAGTATCCCATCCCTACCTACAATATTACCGCGGACTTTGACTGGGACAGCGATAACGCCCGCCTGCTCTTTGAAATGACCGCCCGTTACGGCACCCCCTATTTCCAGAATTTTGTCAATTCCGATCTTGACCCCGGCGATGTACGTTCCATGTGCTGCCGCCT
>JAITGJ010000219.1 GCA_031280705.1 Spirochaetaceae bacterium | reverse complement strand
GCCGCAAAACCCATGCTCAAAAGCGGCATGGATGCCGCTTTTGAGCATTTGACCGCGCTTCGTTTTTATGGCATTATCAACCCAAGGAGCCTTGTATGCTGTTAACCGAACTGGGCGCTCCCGTCGCCGAACTGCGGGACAAAATCGACGAAACCTGGAGGCGTCTTTGAAGACGCTTCTTTTGGCGAAAAAATAGCGGCCCTTGAGTCAAAAACCGCCGGGGAACATTTTTGGGATGATTCCGGCGCGGCGGAAAAGGTAATGGCCGAGCTTAAGGCCCTTAAAAACCGCTACGAACCCTGGAAAAGCCTCCGCGCCGCCTCGGAAGACCTCGCGGTGCTTCTGGAACTGGCCGGAGAGGCACATGACGAGACGGAGACCCCGGCAATCGAGGCGTCCCTTGTGGAACTTGCCGCGCGTTTTGAAAAGCAGAACCTTCTGGAAATGATGCCCGGCGAGGTAGACAAGAACGGCTGTTTTCTTACGGTACATTCCGGCGCGGGCGGCACGGAAGCCTGCGACTGTGCGCAGATGCTCTACCGTATGTATCTCCGCTGGGCCGAGCGGAAGGGCTTCGCGCTTGAAGAGGAAGACCGCCTGGATGCCGAGGGGGGGATCAAGTCGGCCACGGTAAAAATAGACGGCGGCTATGCCTACGGCTGGCTTAAGGGGGAAAGCGGTGTGCACCGCCTGGTGCGGATAAGCCCCTTTGACGCCAACGCGCGGCGGCACACGTCATTCGCGTCGGTCTATGTGTTCCCGGTGGTGGACGATTCCATCGAGGTGGAAATCAAGCCCGAAGACCTCCGGGTGGATACCTACCGTTCAGGCGGCGCGGGCGGCCAGCATGTCAACAAAACCGACAGCGCCGTGCGTTTTACGCATCTCCCCACGGGAATTGTTGTCGCCTGCCAGAATGAGCGGAGCCAAATCAAGAACCGCTCCATCGCCATGGCCATGCTCAAGGCGCGGCTGTACGAGTTTTACCGGCAGGAAAAGGAAAAAGAGAACGAACGGTTCGCCCAGGAAAAGAAGGATATTTCGTGGGGTAACCAGATACGGTCCTATGTGTTTCAGCCCTATACCCTGGTCAAGGATTCCCGCACAAAAACCGAAATGGGAAATATACAGGCGGTCATGGACGGAGATATCGATCCTTTTATTGAGGAGTACCTTCGCTTTGTGTGGAAGAATCAGGGGCAGCAGGAACGGCGGACAGGGAAGGATGCCCGTGCGTGAACGGCGTCCCGCCTTGCGCGCCGCCGGGCGGTTTACCGCCGGAGCCGCGCTCTGCTTTGCCCTTGCCGCGCCGCTTGCCGCCCGGGGCCGCGTGGAGGAGCCTGCCGCCGGAGAAATCCGGAACGGTGAGTGGCGGTTCGCCGTTACCGCCTTTGATACGGCGGCGCTGCCCCCTTCCCGGCGGGTTACGGGCGACCGGCTCATGAACAGCCTTGTTCACGCGCTTACGCGGGTTGAGCGGCATATCCGCCCCGCGCCGGAGTACACCTGGTACGAAAACGCCGTGCGGGAGACGGACCGTTCCGAAGCGGCGAAAAAACTTGCCGTCCGGCACGAGGAGCGTTCCCGGCTTTTGTTTCAGGGCCACGGTGAATGGCGGTACACGCGGGACCTGCGCGTTATGGACCGGGATATTGCCGCGCTGGAGGCGGCCTATCACGCCGCTGTGGAGGCGCGCCCTGTTGTGGAAAACGCGCCGGTTTTGCGGATCGAGGGGGCCGATGCCCAGGGCGTCTTTCCCGTGCCGCCTGGAGACGGGCGGGAAACGGAATTCTGCGTGGGCCGGAACGCCGATGCGTTTATGACCGGCGCGGTAAGCGAATACTATGGGCGCGTTCTGGTAACGGTCCGCGTGTACGCCCGGTACGCGCGCGCGTGGATTTATGAAGATACGACCATTTTTTCGCCGGAGGATCTGGTTCCCGCCATGGAAGAACTTGTGTCGCGGCTTGCCGGGGCAATTCAGGGGGCGCCGCCCGCGGCGGTACGGGTGGTAACGGAGCCCGAAGGCGCGATGCTCCTGCTCAAGGGCCGCTATGCCGGGCGGAGTTTGGGCGCGTCCGCTCGCGCGGAGAACCGCGCCGGGATTATCGAAGCCGCGCCGGGCCGGGCGGAGATTTCCGTGCGGGCCGATGATCACTATACCCGCACCTTTTCCGTCGACCTTGAGAGCGGCGTTCTTTCGGATATTACCGTTACCCTTACCCCGCTGGGCCGCACCCTGCTCATGGTGCGTGATGTGGGAGAACCGGCGTCGGTGTACCGGGGGGCGCTGTATCTTGGACGGACGCCCCTGTTGACCGAAATCCCCTCGGGGAGCGCCGCGTATATCCATCTGGCGGGGCCGGACGGGGCGTCCGCGGCTACGATCATCCCGGCGAATCTGGGCGAGGGGAATTACGGCATAAGCCTCCGCCTGAGGCCGCCCCTCCCGGAGGGCCGGACGGAACGCGCCCGGCGGCAGTTTTACGGCGCCTGGGCCCGTTTCTGGATAGCCATGCCCCTTTCCGTTCTGATAAACGGGTTCGCCATTTCTCTGATTGACGCATACAACGCCAATCCGGCGGGGACCGAAGAACAGCTTAACGAGGCCCAGCGCTGGTACTGGGCAACCGTCGCGTCGGATGTCCTCGTGCTGCTGTTTTTGGGCGAATCAATCGGCCGGGCGGTGTATTATGCGCGGGTTTCTTCCCGGCTTGTGCCCGCGCTGGAGCGGGATTTTTAGGAGGGGATATGGCGGGATTCACGGACAAAATAAAGCGCTTTTTCGGCATGCAAACCCCGCTTGACGGCGGCCTTTTTGACGATCTTACCGATCTGCTGGTGGAAGGCGATTTTGGCGCGGCGGAAGCGTTCGGTACGGTGGAGACGCTCCGCGCCCTCTGTAAAAAGCGAAAGATCGATACGGCGGAAGCGGCGCGGGACGTTCTGGTGGAAATACTTACCGGGGACCTCTGTTTCCCCGCGCCTTCCGGCGGCAATAGCGCCGGTAACGCTCCGGAAGGGGTGCGCGTTGAGCCGGGAAAGTTGACGGCGATTTTGCTGCTCGGCGTCAACGGCGTGGGAAAGACCACCACCGCCGCAAAGCTGGCCGTCCGTTACCGGGACGCGGGGAGCAGGCCCATTTTGGCCGCGGCGGATACCTTTCGCGCGGCGGCGGTGGATCAGCTCAAGCTCCACGGGGAACGGACCGGCATACGGGTAGTGGCGCACCGCCAGGGCGGGGACAGCGCCGCGGTAATTTATGACGCGCTGGAGGCGGCCCGCGCGGGCGCGGGCGATCTTGTCGTGGCGGATACGGCCGGGCGCATGCACACCAAAGCCGCGCTGGTGGAGGAACTTAAAAAGATCGACCGGGTTATCGAGTCGAAGTCCGCGGAACGCTGCCTTAAATGGCTGGTGCTTGACGCCACCACGGGAAGAAACGCCCTGGTTCAGGCGGAAACGTTCCACGCTGCGGTGCGTCTCGATGGGGTTATCCTCACCAAGACCGATTCCACCGCAAAAGGCGGCGTGGTGTTTTCCCTGGCGAAAAGCCTCGGACTTGCCGTGGTGTTTACCGCCAACGGCGAAAAATACGGGGACATACATCCATTTGACGCCGCGTCCTGGGTCCGGGGATTTACCGGCCTTGTGTAAGTTCCGCCGCTTTTTGTGCGCCGTTTTTTTTGTGCTCGCCGTTATCGGCGCCGCTGTTCCCCTTTGCGCAGAGACGCCAGGGACCCAGTGGTACCGCTCCAACGCGTCCGGCATGGCGCTTGAATCCCTTTCGCGCTCCCTTGCCCTGCGGGAAACCTACGCCCTTTCCGTGGAACGTATCGTCCAAAGCGGCGTTCCTCCCGTGCTCCAGGCGTTTCTGGAAACCGGTTTTTCCATGGAACTCCGCGTGCTCTGGCGGGACGGGGAGGAACTCCGGCGGCTTTGGGTGTTCCGGGATGGGGCGGGGCTGACCCGTGTCAGCGCCGCCTTCAACACCAATCCCTTTACCTGGCCCGCTCCCCGCGCTGCCCCTCCCGTTACCGGTAGTAACGGCAACGCCGGTAACGGCGACGCCGGTAACGGCGAAGGCGGCGAAGGCGGGGAAACGGACGGCGGCGCGCCGCGGGGTTCCGCTACAGAGCCGTCTCCCCAAACGGAAGACGAGGCGGACGATACCAATTACGGCGGCTATATCGAAGTTTATAACGATACCGGCTTTATCGCCGCGGAGCACCGTTTTGATCCGGACCGTACCGAGCGGATAACCCGGTTTGTCTATACGGCGAATATTCTGATCCGCGCCGATACCCAGCTCCGGCGCGTGGACGGAGTGGATGGCGGGACGGGCGCGGCGGAACCGTACGCCACGGATCACTATTACTATACCCGCGCGTTTTCGCTCCGGGCCGTGGAACGGATCTACCACAGCGCCGCGGTGATGGAACCCCAGCGGCTCCATTTTCCCCACCGTCTCGATCAGGCCGCCACCGCCATCGAGTTCAAAAATCCCCGCGCGCCCGTCAGTTCTGGCTATCTGGAAGACCTGTCCGCCGTAACGCCCCTTTCCACGGTTCTGTACACTACGGACCGCCAGGGCCGCGTCCTTTCGGAAACCCGCCGGAACGAGGCGGGCGAGGTTACCGGGGAACTGCGCAATAACTGGTCCGCGAACCGCCTGGACTCGATGGAGTGGATTGCCGGAGAGGATGTCCGGCGCACCGAATACGAGTACAATGGCGCGGGAGACCGGATCATCGAGCGGAATTTCCGCAATGGCGAACTGGAACGGCTCGTGCGCCGCGAGGGGGACCGGGACATTGAGGAACTGTACCGGGAAAACCGCGTAATACTGCGCGCGGTGTGGGAAGACGGGCTTAAAATTTCCGAGGAACGGATACGGGGGGAAAACCGGTGAAGACATCGTGGATATTTTTTATCGCGTCCCGGTACATTAGGGGCCGGGAGGGAAGCTCCCCCGCGCGTGTCCTTTCGGTGCTGGGCATTCTTACCGGCGTGCTCGCGCTTATCGTGATTATCGCCGTCATGAACGGTTTTCAGCTTGGCTTTATCGAAAGTATTGTGGAAGTATCGTCTTACCATATCAGGATAGAAGATATGGAAAGCGGCGCCGCTTCCGCGCTTGCCGCCCGCGCGCGCGCCCTCCCGCAGGTTCGCACGGCGGTGCCCTTCCGGGAACTACAGGCGCTGGCCCGGGGACGGCGCGAAGAGCCGCATATCGCCGTGGTCCGGGGGCTCCCTCAAGACGCGCTTCTTGAAGACGGCGGCATGGCGGGACAACTTTCGTTTACGCAGGGCGGTTTCGACATTGACGCCCCCTCCGCCATCATTTTGGGCGCGGAACTTGCCCTCCGCCTTGGCGTGCGAAGCGGCGATACAATCAGTCTCGTTTCGATAAACGGCGCGGGTCTTCTGGATCGCCTCGCCGCCATTGCCGCGGATGACGGCGGCGCGGGCGGCGGAACTGAAGACGCCGAGGCGGTTTTTACCGTTACCGGCGTATTCCGTACCGGTTATTACGAGTACGATCTTGGCTGGGCGTT
>JAITGJ010000195.1 GCA_031280705.1 Spirochaetaceae bacterium | reverse complement strand
TCTGGGCTGGGACTTTACCGCCGTCTGGAAGATGGGCGCGGACGGGTATCCCGCGCTCCGGGCCGTCAGTGGTCCCTGAGTGGGCCGTCAGCGGGTAGATGCGGGCTTGCCGGCCCGGGCGCGGCGCATAAAAAACGCCGTGGGGCCAATGCCGAAAAAAGCGTCGAGCGCCTTCCGCTCCCGTTTTGCCGCCTCTTCCCCCAGCCGGATAAATTCCATTTTGCGGTTAAAATCCAGCGGGGTGGCGCGGTTGCCGGCGGCAATGACCAGGCTGCCCTGGATGTCGTACCCGCGCCGGTTCATGGCGTTGAGGGCAATTTCCAGGCACCGGTAAACGATCCGGGGCGCGGCGGCAAATTCACTCGCCGGAAGGGTGCGAAATCCCCCCACGTCCACGGCGAGGATACGGGTATAGCCCAGTTCCCGCGCGATATGAATGGGCATATTGTCTACAAACCCCCCATCCGCGAGAAGCATTTTTCCCATCCTGACCGGCTCAAAAAAAACCGGGAACGACATGGAGGCGCGGATCGCCAGCGCCGCGTTTCCGGAATCAAATACCATTTCCTTCCCGCTCACCAGGTCCGCGGCGTTGCAGCGGAACGGAATCCTGAAATCTTCGATGTTCCGGTTCCCCGTAAGCTGCCGGAACAGGGCAAGAAGCTGGCCGCCGCCGTCCAGCGCGGGTTTTGCCGCGAGGCTCCCCAAAAGCTGCCCCGCCTGGAGAAACCGCCCCACGGGGCCATTTATTTTGAACGCGAAACTGTCAAGATAATCGGTTATGTCAAAATGATTTTCAGTGAAATCCGCCAATTCCGCGACGCTCATGCCCGACGCGTACACCCCGCCCACAATGGCCCCCATGGACGTACCCGCCACCAGGGACGGTTCGGGAAAGTCCAGATCGCGGAGGGCCTTGAGAAACCCCACGTGGGCAAAGCCCTTCGCCCCGCCGCCCGAAAGCACCAGAGCCCATTTTAAATTTTTCGCTCTCCGCATGATTCAAATATACTACACGGCGCGGTTTCTGTGCAGGAAAGCCCGCCTGCCTTATTTCCAGCGGTAGCTCATCCGCTGAATCGGCGAGGGGCCGTGGCGGGCGATGCGTTCATAGTGCAGTTTTGTGGGGTAACCTTTGTGCTTTTCGTAGCCGTACTCCGGCAGCGCCAGGGCGTAACGGGCCATCAGGCTGTCCCGGGACGTTTTGGCCAAAATCGAGGCGGCCATGACCGGCGGGATTTGGGCGTCGGCCTTGACAAGCGCGCGGCAGGGAACGGGAATTTCCGGCGAGAAACGCCCGTCGGCCACGGCGTGTACCCGGTCCGCGAGGGCGGCATACCGGGGATCGGACGCAAGCGCAAAAAACGCCCGCCGCATGGCGAGGAGGCTCGCGTGGTGAATATTGAGGCGGTCTATTTCCAAAGCCGTTGCCCAGCCCACGCCCCAGAGCGCGCCGCTTTGATAGATCGCCTCCGCCGCCTGTTCCCGTTCCCGGACGCCAAGTTTTTTTGAATCGTCAAGAATGCCCCGCGCCCTTCCCCCGGACGGAAAATCCACGGGCAGGATCACGGCGGCGGCGCACACCGGACCGGCCAGCGGCCCCCGCCCCGCCTCGTCAAGCCCCATGATGATCCGGGCGTCCGTGTCCCGGCCTTCCGGGGCCGGACAAAAAAGCGGGCTGTCCGCATACGGCGGGGAAGACATACGGCTAGAAAAACGGTTCCATTGCCGGGCGGAGTCCTTCATCGCCGGCGTAGTAATGCTCCTCCACTTCCGCGCGGGTCAGTCCCACCAGTTCGTGGCTCGCGTAGTGAATCCACACCGCTTCGTCCCGCACGGAAAGATCGTGCCGGCGGCACCAGTAATCGGGCTGTACGGGAAGCTGTTCTCCCCGGTCGCGGAAAAATTTATAGTCGTGGACGGCGACCTTGAGGTCCGCGCGGGGGATCCCCTTTTCAAGAATGATACCCGCCAGATGATTTATCGTCCGCCCCGAATCAAAAATATCGTCCACCAAAAGAACCCGGTCGCCGACACGGAGGTAATTCGGATCATAGGTCCACCCTTCAACCTTGATCTGCTCCGCCGCGCCCACGCCGGTATAGGAACGCGCCACTACCGCCGCGTAGTACACCGGCCGTCCGCCGTCCCGCCGCGCGAGCTTGAAGTATTCGCTGATTACGTTCCCCAGATACGCGCCGCCGCGCAGGGACACATAAATCACATCGGGAATAAAGCCGTCCCGGTAAATCCGGTGCGCAAGGCGGAGGGCGTTGTTGCGCACCGTGTTGTAGGGAAGAAATTCCTTTTTCATGGAACGATGATAGCACAAGCGCCCAAACAACGCTATCGGTCAAACCCGCGCGGGACCGGGCAGAACGCGCCGCGCGGCGGCTTCACCCCCAACCGCACGGCGCCCCCTACGCGCGCCGGGAAAGCACGCGCCGTATGGAATGATGCCCCGCGCGTCCCACCCGAAAGCACGCGCCATGTGGAATGATGCCCCGTGCATCCCGCAGAGAAAACACACGAAGTGTGCCGTGTGGAATGATGCCCCGCGCGTCCCGCAGAGAAAACACACGAAGTGTGCCGCAGAGAAAACACACGAAGTGTGTGTGTTGACAGGGGGAAAATTCGGGGGGACAATAGGAGCGGAGGATATACAATGGCGAAAAAAATCGAAACCAAACTGACACCCAAAGAAAACCTGCACCGGATGCTGCACGGCCAGATGCCCGAATGGCTGCCCCTGTTCAGCATTTTCCCCGGGCACAGTCCGGAAATCCCTGAAGAACCGGCCAGCGTCTGGTACAATCCCAGCGCTCTCAGCGGCGAACGCGGACCCCAGGGCGGCAAGGATATTTGGGGGGTCGAGTGGGTTCCCACGAAGGAAACCGGCGGCGGGGCGCTTCCCAAACCGGGCGATTTCATTCTGAAGGACATAAGGAAGTGGCGTGACGTGATCAAAGCGCCGGACACCTCGTCCTGGGACTGGGCCGCGCTGGCAAAAAAAGACCTGGACGCCATGCCCGTAGACCGGACGCAGACGGCCATCAATTTCGGCGTTACCGTCGGGTATTTCCAGACGCTTATGTCCTTTATGGGGTTCAACGAGGGCCTTATGGCGATGGCCGAGGAACCGGAGGCGGTAAAGGAACTGTTCCAGTACCTCGCGGATTTTTACGTCAACGTTGAAGAAAAGATGATCGATCAGGTAAAACCCGATACGCTCCAGCTTTTTGACGATACCGCGGCGGAAAAATATCCCTTTATTTCAAAGGAAATGTACCGCGCATACCTGCTTCCCCATTACGACCGGCACGCCCGCTATGCCCGCGAGCGGGGACTGCCCATCGCCATGCACAACTGCCGACACAGCGAAGTGTTTTTTGAGGACCTCACCAAAATCGGCGCGGTCCAGTGGGACCCTGTGCAGCGTGACAACGATATTGACGGCATCCAGGCCCGCTACGGCAGGAATCTTGTTCTCTGCGGCGGCTGGGAGGCCCGGGGACGGCTCCTTGAGGAGGGCGTAACCGATGACGAACTTCGCCGGTCGGTACGGGAGGCCATGGAC
>JAITGJ010000114.1 GCA_031280705.1 Spirochaetaceae bacterium | reverse complement strand
GGCGCGCGTGCGGCTTTTCCCCTTGAATAAAAAAACGTCCTCTGATAGTATGAAAGAATACTGGTGTCCGGCCCCGCGCCGGGCGCTTTACGGAGTCTGTTCAATGGGTGTACTCAATGTCCTGTTGCTTGTGTTGTTTGTCATTGCGGCAATTTTGTTAATCTTGATTGTTTTGGTCCAGAATGAGGAAGGGGATAGCCTCGGCGGCATCTTTGCCGGGGGCAGCGGGTCCGCTTTCGGGTCCCGGTCCGGGAATGTGCTCACCAAAACCACCACCGTGTTGGGGGCGATTTTCCTTGTATTGAGCCTTTCGCTGGCCCTGCTGAACCGCTCGCGGAGCGGCGCGGGGGTCGAGGCCGCAGGCCGGCAGTCCGCCGTAGAAGAAAGCGGCGACTGGTGGCAGGAAGGCGCACCGGCGCCGGGCGGCGCGGCGGACGGGGTCAATCTCGACCTGCCCTTTGACCTTTCCGGGGATGGCGTGCTTGAATTCAACCCGGACGCCTTGCCTCCCGCCGGGACGGGCGAGTAACCGGGGGCGCGTATGTTTCTCCATGAAGTTTACCGGCCCGAATGTATCAAGGTCGATCTTGAATCCGAAGACAAAGACGAGGTGTTTGAGGAACTGACCGATCATTTTTGCGTGGCCGCGAAGAACGGCGGGCGGGAAGAACTGCTCCGCGTAATTCGGGAGCGGGAGGCGAAGATGTCCACGGGTATACGCCGGGGCATTGCCATTCCCCACGGAAAAACCGGGGGGGTAAGCGAGGTCGCGGGGGCGCTGGGGATTTCCCGGAAGGGGATCGATTACGACGCCCTGGACGGAGAACCGGTGTACATCCTCTTCATGTTTTTTTCCCCCGAACACGAAACAGAATCCCATCTCCGCCTCCTGCAACGGCTCGCGGAATTGCTTGATAACCCCCAGTTTTATACGGAGCTTCTGGCCCAGACAAACAGTCAGGATGTCCACCGGATCATAAAAAAATACGAGGAAATTCTCCTCGCCCAATAGGAATGTACTATGGCCACGGTTCAAGGCCCTTCCCCGCCAGTATCCAGAACAAGGCTGCCGGAGAGCGGGCCGTTTATGGCTGAACCGTCCCGTCAGGGGGACGCCGTTCAGGAGACCCTGAATCACCTGCTTGAGGTAGAAGCGGAGGCCCAGGCGCTGGTAAACGGCGCGGAGGATGAGGCGGCCGTCCGTATCACCCAGGCCGAAAAGCGGAACCGCGCGCAATATGACGAACGTTTCGCCGCCCGCTCCGCGGAGCTTGAAGCCGCATACGAGCGGGAAACGGCCCTGATCCATGAAGCTTTCCGGAAAGAATTGCTGGAATACCAGGCGGGCCTTGAGTCTCTCCCCCGCGATCAGGATGCTTTTAACGCGGCGGTGGAGCGGTTTTTCGCCGGGGAGCACTGATGCGGCGCGCCGGGGAACGTTCATACGTGTACGCCAAAGCCTCCGCGATAATCGGCAGGTCTTTTGTGGGAAAGCGGATCGGCAGTCTCGGCGCGGTAAACTGGCTTGCCGAACTGGACCGCCTGATTTTTCCCGCCGCGTACCGGGACCTCCCGGAAAAGGAACTGTTGGTGGACCTGGAACGGCGCGTCATGGAGCGGGCCGCGAAAGAGATCGTCAAAATTGTCAATTGTTTTTCCCGCCCGCCGGAACTGCTCGTGCGCCTTCTGCGGAGTTATGAATACAGCGACCTCAAGGCGGCGCTGGCCGTCCTGGCCGGGGACGGCAGGGAACCGCCGGTTTTTACGGACCTGGGCCGGTTCGGGCAGGTCAATTTTGGCGCCTGGCCCGATCTTGCCGCCATGCTGAAAGGGACGGAATTCGGCTTTTTGCGGGACGATCCCGCCGCGGGGAAGGCCGGGAAAAACACCGCCGGGAACGGCGACGCCGGCAACGGCGATGAAAATACCCGGTTACAGACGGCGCTGGATGTCCACTATTATACAAAACTCTGGGAGGCGCTTCTTGCCGTTCCGGTCCGGGACCGCCTTGAATCGGGGAAAATGGTGGCGGAGGAAATTGCCCTCAGGAATGTGGTTTGGGCGATCCGGCTCAGGACCTATTACGGTATGGACGCCGGTGAAATTCGCGGGCACCTGGTGCATGTTGAGACGGGACGGGGCGGGAAGCGCCGCCGCTCCCTTACGGAGGACGCCGAAGCCGCGCTGGACTGTTCCCCCGATAATTTTGAATCGTGGCGGTCTTGGCGCCGCGCGGCCTTGCTTAACCCGGAAATTCCCGGCCGGCACTGGAAAATCGATCCCCGCCATGTGCAGAACGCCGCGGCGGAGCATCTGTACCGGATGGCCCGCCTGGGGTTTCACAAGCGGCCCTTCACGCTGGACGCCACGGTCTGCTACATCAAACTGAAACTTTTTGAGGAAGACCTTTTGACGAGCGTGGCCGAAGGACTTACGCTGGGACTACAGAGCCGGGAAGTGCTCGAACTTCTGGAGGCCGCGCCATGATTCGTCCCCGGAAGATGAGGCGTATCGACCTTACCATACTGGACCGCGATATCGATCCGGTTATCGAGTTTTTGGGCCGCCGTGCGCTGCTTCATATCACGAACGATGGGCAGGTGGAGCCGCAGGCGCGGGATGTGGAGGCGGTACGGCGCATCAATGAATTGCTTGAGCGTATCCGCTCGGCGGCGGAAACCCTCGGCGCGGCCCTTCCACAGGAGCCTGATGACGCCGCGCGGCTGCCCACGGAAGCGGAAGCCGCCCGCGTGGAAGAAATAACGCGCCTGGTTGCCGCGCTTTGTGAACGGGAAACCGCCGCGCGGGAAGAACGCCGGCGTCTTGAGGCCGCGTTAAACGAAGTCCAGGCCTTTGATCGCCTGAGCGTCAGTGCGGGCGATTTTGATCAACTTTCCTATCTTACGATCCGGGTGGGCCGGATAGACGCAAAAGACCGGAGCGAACTTGAGCGGGCGTTGGGAGACCGGGCCCTGATCGTTCCCCTGGGCGGGGAAAACGCGGCTGACGGCCGGATTCTTGCGGCGGCGTCCCGAAAAGGCCGCTTTGCCCTGGATTCGGAGCTTAAAAAGCAGAATTTTGTGCCCGCGGCCATCCCTGAAGGGGGCGCGGCGGAAATTTCGGAAGAGGTGCTGGCGGGCCTTAAAGCGCGCATCGGGAACCTTGACGGCGATATTACCGCGATAGAGGCGGAAAAGACGCGTCTCAGGGAGGAGTGGGAAAAGCCCCTCGTTATATTGGCGTCGGATTATCTTATCGCCGCCCAGGTGGAACATCTCAAGGAAGGGCTGCGCGCCACGTCCACCGTTTATGTCCTTTCCGGCTGGATACGTGCGGATCAGCTTAAAATCCTTGCGGCGGCGCTGGAAGAGATTGCCGGCGGCAGGGTGGCGATCCGGGCCTGGACCCCCGAAGAGCTTGCTTCCGCGCCGGGCGGCACGGAGCGGGTGCCCGTTTCCCTGGAACACGGGGCCTTTGTCCGGGGGTTTGCGCGGCTTGTTTTTTCCTACGGCGCGCCCCTGTACGGCACGATTGATCCCACCCCTTTTGTGGCCTTTTCCTTTGCCGTGCTTTTTGGCATCATGTTTGGGGATGTGGGGCAGGGTTTTGTGCTGTTCGCCTTGGGGCTTCTCACGGGAAGGCGCGGCCCCCGGAGCCTTGCGGGATTGCGGGTCTATTCAACGCCCCTCGTCGCGGTGGGGATCAGTTCCATGGCGATGGGCCTGCTTACCGGAGAGGTATTTACCATGGAAGGGCTGCTTGCCGCGCCGACAGAAATCGCGGCGGGTTTGGTCATGCGGCTTTTCAGGATTCCGGGGGAACCGCCGCACCAGATCCTTCACCTGATGCCCGATTCGGGAAGTATCGCGAAGTTGTTTTACTTTTTTGGCTTTACCATTTCCGCCGGAGTCGCGCTGAATTCCATCGGCCTTGTGGTGAACATCACCAATTTGTGTCTTCTCAAAAAATACGAGAAGGCGTTTTTTTCAAAAACCGGCGCGGCGGGTCTGTTTCTTTTTTGGTACGCCGTTTTTATCGCCGTGCGTATCATACTGGGCGGACAATTCATCTGGGTTGACGCCGTGTTTCTTGCCGTTCCCGCGCTCTGCATCTTTTTCGGCCCGCTCCTGTGGCGGCTTGTTTCCGGGGAACGGCCCGTTCTGGAAGAGGGTTTTTTGGTGTTTTTTATGGAAGGGTTTGTGGAGGTGCTGGAAACCGCCTCGACCTATATTTCAAACACGGTGAGTTTTCTGCGCGTGGGGGCGTTTGCCCTTTCCCACGCGGTGCTGTCTTTTATCGTGTTCACCCTTTCAGAAATGGTGCGTTCGGCTGCCGCAGGGCCGCTGTTTTCGGTGCTGGTGATGATCCTGGGCAATCTTTTGATCATCGTTCTTGAGGGTATGATTGTCGCCATTCAGGTGGTGCGTCTCCAATATTATGAATTTTTCAGCAAATTTTTTACGGAAACCGGACTGGAATTTGCGCCGTTCCGGTTCCGCAAGGGAGAAGAAACATGAAACGAATTGTGATTCCGGCATTTCCCGTGGCAGCGCTGCTGCTGATTGCCGCGCCGCTGTTTGCGGAAGACGCCGCGCCGGCGGAACAGGCGGTCAGGGCCGCGGGAGATACCGCGGTGTGGAAATACTTTGCCGCGGCTATCGCCGTGGGAATTTCCTGCATTGCCGGCGGGCTTGCCGTTGGGCAGATCGGCTCCGCGGCCATGGGCGCCATGAGCGAAAACCCGGAACTCTCCGGGAAGGCCCTGCCCTACGCCGGCCTCGCGGAAGGGATCTGTCTTTGGGGGTTTCTGGTGGCCCTCCTCATCTTGATTCTCTAGGCCGCCGCCCGCCGTCATGGAGTACTATTTTGTGGGCGACCGGGAACTGGTTACGGCGTTTCGCTTTGTCGGCATAGACGGTGCGGTCGCCCGGAAGCCCGAAGACGCCCGCCGGGCGTTTTCCCGGCTCACGAAGGGTATTGATGAGGATACGGGCCTTCCCGTGCGGGAATCCTGCCGGGTTTTGATCCTCACGGAGGAAACCGCCGATTGGCTGGGGGACGATCTGACGGACTGGCAGCTTTCGGGGAAATATCCGCTTATAGTGGAGATTCCGGGCATTGCCGGTCCTATTGAGGGCCGGAAAACGCTGGTGGACGCGATCCGGGAAGCTATCGGTATCCATGTATAAGAGCCTGTTCAAGTGGATTTTGCGGTCTATTGACCGCAAAAATCCCGATTTTCGGGCTCTTTTGGAGCCTGCAAGGTAGAATTTTGAACAGGCGCTAAGACGCGCCGTTTCTCCGCGCGGCACAACGCCCGGATTGTGGGGCCGCCCGCGCGGGACCGGCGAAAAACGATCAGACAGGGAAAAACGTGGAAGAATTACAGTCAACCGGCGTTCTGGACCGGGAAATTCTTGAAGACGCCCGGGGAAAAGCCCGGCGGATTTTGAAGGCCGCGGACGGCCAGATCGCCCAGGCGGACCGGGAATGGGAGGAGCGAACGCTTGCCGCGCTCACGGAGCTTGAAAAGCGGGCTGCCGCGCGGCTTGAAAATGTCCGGCGGGAATGCGCCGCGCGCCTTCCCCTGGATCGCCGCCGCGCGCGCCTCAAAAAAATAGATGCCCTCCTGCACGCGGCGGGCCGCGCCTGGCTCGAAAGCCTCCCCCGCGCACGGTTTCTCGCCCTGCTTGAGGCGGAATTCGCCCTGCGCTCCGGGGAACTGGAACCCAGCCCTGCCGGGAGCGGCGGCGGCCCCCCTCTAGGCGCGGAAATGGAGACGGCGTACTGCGGGATGGAAGACGCGGAAATTGAAGCCCTCATGCGGAAATATGCGGCGGGCCGCGCCTGGGTCCCGGTAAAAATTCCGGACGCGGGGGACGGATTTCCCGCGTTCACGGTGGATTCCGGCGCGGTGCGGATTTCGGTGTCCGTTGCGGAAGCCCTGGAAACCCTGCTGGAAGAGAAGCGGGGGGAACTCGCCGCCCGGCTTTTGGGAGAGGAGGCGCTTGATGTCCGGTAAAATAAAACGTATATCCGGGCCGGTTATCCGCGCTTCGGGACTCCGGGGGGCCGGCCTTTTTGATGTGGTTGAAGTCGGCGAGCGGCGTATCACGGGTGAAATTATCCGCCTGGAAGATGACGACGCGGTGATTCAGGTTTATGAGGATGAAACGGGACTCAAAGCCGGTGCGGAAGTTATTTCTATGGGGCGGCCCCTTTCGGCGCTGCTGGGGCCGGGACTTATCGGCACCATTTATGACGGCATCCAACGCCCCCTGGAAGACCTGTACCGGGAAAACGGCGCCTGGATGGCCGCGGGAAGCCGGGGCGATCCGCTCCCGTCCAAAAAAACATGGCGTTTTGAGCGGGACCCTTCCCTTGAAGAGCGGCTTGCCCGGGGGGAAGCCGTTCCGGCGCTTCCCGGGCTGGTCCTGGGGACCGTCAAAGAGACGGAGAGCATTACCTGCAAAATCATGGCGCCCCCGGCGGGGGGAGGGCGGGACCGGAACACGGCCCGCATCGCGGAGTTGATCCCTTCGGGAGAGATTACCGTCAATACCGTGGTGGCCCGCACCACCGCCGGCACGGAGATTCCCGCCGCCCAGTGGTGGCCCGTGCGTATTGCCCGGCCCGTCGCGTCACGGCTCCTCCCCGATCAGCCGCTTGTTACCGGGCAGCGGGTTATCGATATCCTGTTTCCGCTTTCCAAGGGAGGCACCGCGGCAATACCCGGCGGCTTTGGCACGGGTAAAACCATGACCCAGCACGCGGTGGCAAAGTGGTGCGATGCCGACGTTATCGTCTATATTGGCTGCGGCGAACGGGGTAACGAAATGACGGATGTCCTTACCGAATTTCCGCACCTTATTGATCCCCGGAACGGGAGATCGCTTATGGAGCGGACTATTCTTATCGCCAATACAAGCAATATGCCGGTCGCCGCCCGCGAGGTATCAATTTATACCGGCGTTACCCTTGCCGAATTTTACCGTGATATGGGGTATCACGTGGCGATTATGGCCGACTCCACAAGCCGCTGGGCCGAAGCCCTGCGGGAACTTTCGGGCCGCATGGAAGAGATGCCCGCTGAAGAAGGTTTTCCCGCGTACCTCCCCACCCGCCTTGCGGAATTTTACGAACGCGCCGGACGGGTTGCTCCGCTGTCCGGCGGCGAGGGATCGGTTTCGATAATCGGGGCGGTGTCTCCGCCCGGAGGCGATTTTTCAGAGCCAGTAACGCAGCATACCCGCCGTTTTATCCGCTGTTTTTGGGCCCTCGACCGGGACCTCGCCAACGCGCGGCACTATCCGGCCATCAGTTGGACGGACAGTTATTCAGAATACGCGGCAGAAGTTTTGCCGTGGTGGGAAAAAGTAAATCCGCTCTGGGCAAAAGTCCGCCAGGAAACGCTTGACCTGCTCAAGCGGGAACAGCGCCTTGAGGAAATTGTGCGGCTTATCGGCCCCGACGCCCTGCCTGATGATCAGCGGCTCGTGCTGCTTGTGGCGGAAGTTATCAAAAACGGTTTTTTGCAGCAAAATTCCTTTGATGAAGTCGATATGTACTGCGTTCCGGCGCGGCAGGTGCGGATACTGGAATTGATCATGGAATTCCATGAACGCTCCCGCGTCTGCATTTCCCTGGGCGCGCCGCTCATTAAAATTTCCGGCCTCGCCGCGGAGGGCACGGAAATACCGCTCTGGGAACGGCTTTCCCGCGTCAAGAGCGAAATTGAAAACAGTAATACTGCCGCGCTTACGGAATTTGAAGTGGCCATGCGGACGGCGCTTGACGGCCTGGAGCGGAGTTACCGAATGAAACATACCGGAGCGGAACGATGAGAGGCGTAGAGTACCGGGGACTGTCCCGGATAGAAGGCCCCGTGGTAGTAACCAAAAGAAGCCGCGGCGTTGGTTTTAACGAAGTAGTAGCGGTGTATGGCCGCGATGGGCGGCGTCTCGGCCGGGTGGTTGACCTGAGCGATGACTATGCGGCGATTCAGATTTTTGGCAGCAACACGGGACTTTCCGCGCACGACAGCCGCGTTGAATTTTTGGGAAAGCCGATGGAACTCCGCGTGGGGCCGGGCCTTTTGGGGCGCGTCTTCAACGGCCTTGGCGAACCGTCCGACGGTTACGGCAGCATTATTTCTTCCGATTTTCGTGATGTCAACGGACTGCCCATCAATCCCTACGCGCGGGTGTACCCCCGCGATTTTATCCAGACGGGGATTTCCGCCATTGACGGCATGAACACCCTGATCCGCGGGCAGAAACTGCCGATATTTTCCGGCAACGGCCTGCCCCACAACCGCCTTGCCGCGCAGATTGTGCGTCAGGCGCGGATCATCGGCGGCGGGAGCGCTGCGCCCGGCGGCGAAACTGACGCGCCGTCCGAATCGTTTGTGATCGTTTTTTGCGCCATGGGAATCAAATACGATGTGGCGCGTTTTTTTCTTGAGGATTTTGAAAAGAGCGGCGTTCTTGCCAACGTGGTAGTGTTTCTGTCGCTTGCCGATGCGCCTTCCCTGGAACGGCTGGTGGCTCCCCGCTGTGCCCTTACCGCGGCGGAATACCTCGCCTATGAACGCGGTATGCACGTCCTTGTTGTGATGACCGACATGACCAATTACTGCGAAGCCCTGCGGGAAGTTTCGTCCATCAGGGGAGAAGTGCCGAGCCGCAAGGGATACCCCGGATACCTGTATTCGGACCTGGCCTCCCTGTACGAACGCGCGGGAAAAATCCAGGGCAGTTCCGGCTCAATCACCCAGCTTCCGATTCTTACCATGCCCAACGATGATATCAGCCATCCCATTCCCGATCTTTCCGGCTATATTACCGAAGGACAGATCGTGCTGGACCGGGAGCTTTCCCAGCGCGGCGTATATCCCCCGGTGGCGGGCCTTCCGAGCCTTTCGCGCCTTATGAAGGACGGCATCGGCGAAGGCATGACGCGGGAAGACCACAAAGATGTGTCGAGCCAGCTGTTCGCCGCGTACTCAAAAGTAAAATCGGTGCGCAATCTTGCCTCGATTATCGGGGAGGAAGAACTGTCGGAAAGCGACAAGGCGTATCTGAAATTCGGCGATATTTTTGAAGCGGAATTTCTTTCCCAGAGCGAAACGGAAAACCGGAGCATCGGGGAAACGCTTAACCTCGGCTGGAAGGTTCTTGCCCGCCTTCCCCGGGAGGATTTACTGCGAATAAACAAAAAATACATTGAAAAATACCTTGACGGAAGCGCCGGGTAATCCCGCGCATCCGCGCCGCCGGTTTTAGAAATTCGCGCGGCGGCGCGGACCCTCTGCACACGTTTCCCGCCGTCTTTTTTACCGGCGCAATCCTCCGCAAAATCATAAAAACCTGCTTGCGCCGCCGCCCCCGGAAAAGGATAGTAAAAATAACAGGAAATGGTGGAGGATAATTGTGAAAAAAACAGCGTATGCGCTTGCCGCCTGTTTGGTAATTCCGCTTTTTGTGTCATGCCCGGAGCCGCCTCCGGCTGCCGTGGTGAATCAGACCGGGGAAACAACCGGCGGCGAATTCAGATGGGACGGCGTTTATACGGGCGTCATTCCCGGCGCGGACGGCGTCCGCGTCCGTGCCCAGATTGTGCTTCATTTTGACGGCACGTATGAAGTTTTGTACCGTTACATGGGCAAAAATATCCGCAATCGCCTTTTTACGGGAAAATTCACCTGGAATGAGGAGGAAAACACGGTGAGCCTCGATACGAACGAAATCCCCCCGCGTTATCTGCTGGGCAATAAGACCCTGGCCCAGCTTGACGCGGGCGGAAACGTTATCACCGGAGACCAGGCGGAAAGCTATGTCCTCAGAAAAAATACCCTGCTCACCGTGTTTTCAAGGATGCGGTAATGCGGACCGCCGCCGCGCCGGGCGGTATTTTTTTTCGGGCGGACATTTTCCGGTGGCGGCGCACTGCGGCTACTCCGCGAGGCTGGCAAGTTTTTCGCGGATAAATTCGCTTTTTTCCCGGAGGCCGATGCTCCCCGTTTTAAGGATCAGCACATGGGGCGCTTTTGGATCGAGCCGGACGCGCCCGCCGGATTCTTTCATCAGCCGGAGCAGTTTTTCAATTGACAGTTTTGCTACTTTGCCGAATTCCACCCGCACGGTTCCCGCGCGTTCCCGCAGGGAGGACACGGCAATTTCCCGGCAGATGATCCTGATTTCCGCAAGCGACAAAAGGCTTGCCGCCTCGTCCGGCGGCGGGCCAAAACGGTCAAGAAGTTCCGCATGCAGGCTTTCAAGTTCTTCCCGCGTGTGCACGGCGGCTATTTTTTTGTAAATTTCCATTTTCGATTCCGCGGAATCAATATAGCTGTCGGGAATGAAGCCTGAATATTCAAGCTCAAGGAGCGTTTCACTTTCGTCCACATAGTTTGCGTCCTGGAGGCGGCGGATTGCCCCGTCAAGGAGGCGGAGGTACAAATCAAAGCCGACCGAATAAATGTCGCCCGACTGCTCCCGGCCCAGCAGATTTCCTGCGCCGCGTATTTCCAGATCCTTCAGGGCGATTTTGAAACCTGATCCGAGTTCGGTAAAGTCCGATATGACCTGGAGCCGCTTCATGGCGACTTCCGAAAGCGCCCGGTTTTTTGGGTAGAAAAGGTACGCATAGGCCACCCGGTCGGAACGGCCCACCCGGCCCCGGAGCTGGTAAAGCTGCGAAACGCCGTACATATCCGCCCGGTCGATAATGATGGTATTCACGTTGGGAATATCGATACCGTTTTCTATTATCGTAGTTGACACCAAAACATGAAATCCGCCGTGGACAAAACGGTGCATTACATCTTCAAGCTCTTCCGCGTCCATCTGCCCGTGGGCAGTTTCCACAAGCATTTCCGGCACCAGGCGCTCAAGCTGCGCGCGTGTGTCCGGGAGGCTTTCCACGCGGTTGTGCAGAAAGAATACCTGTCCGCCCCGTTCCGCTTCCCGGCGTATTGCCCCGGCGACGCGCTCTTCGTTCCATTCTTCTATCATCGTCTCTATCGGGCGGCGGTTCCGGGGCGGCGTTGCAAGAAGGCTCATATCCCGGATTTTGAGGAGGCTCATGTGAAGGGTGCGGGGAATGGGCGTCGCGCTTAGGGTCAGGGTATCCACATTTGCCTTGAGTTCCTTGAGGCGCTCCTTGTCCCGGACGCCGAAACGCTGTTCCTCGTCAATGACGAGAAGCCCCAGGTCCCGGAACACCACATCTTTCTGGATGATCCGGTGCGTCCCCACCAAAATATCCACCGCGCCGGTTTTCAGTTTTTCAAGGACATCCCGGACCGTTTTTCTGTCAACAAAACGGGACAGCATCGCTATCGTTACGGGAAAGCGGGAAAACCGCTCCCTGAAATTTTCGTAATGCTGTTCCACAAGAATTGTGGTGGGCGCGAGAAAGGCCGCCTGCTTTCCGCCCATCACCGCCTTGAACGCCGCGCGGACGGCGACCTCGGTTTTACCGTAGCCCACATCTCCGCAGACCAGGCGGTCCATGGGATGCGCGCTTTCCATATCGGCCTTGATTTCTTCGACGCAGCGCAGTTGATCTTCCGTTTCTTCGTAGGGGAAGGCCGCTTCGAACATGGTCTGCCATTCCGTGTCTTTGGGAAAGGGAAAGCCCCGGCTCGCCTTTCGTTTTGAATACAGGGTGATAAGTTTTTCAGCAATATCTTCAACAGATTTACTGACTTTGTTTTTACGGTTCTCCCAGCTTTTTGAGCCGAGTTTGTCGAGCCGGGGCGGCGCTCCCTCGCTGCCAATATAGCGCTGGACAAGGTTTACCTGCTCAATCGGTACAAATACTACCTCATTATCAAGATATTCAAGTTTGATATAATCGCGTTCATGGCCCAGCGCGCGCACCCGTTCAATGCCGCAAAAAAGGCCGATGCCGTAATTTACATGGACCACATGGTCGCCGCTGTTAAGTTCCACAAAACTGTCGATGGCGGCGCTCCGTATCTGGCGGAGTGAACGGGGCGGGCGCTTTCGGCGGCCAAATATCTCGTTTTCCTCCACCACGAGAAGGCGGGTTTCCGGGAGGGCAAATCCCGACGACAGGGGAAATGGAAATACGGTTACGGTTTCAAGTCCCGTTTTGAAAAGTTCCCGCATCCGCGCGGCCTGCACTTCCGATTCGGCCATGACGCATATCCGCCAGCCCTGCGCCAAAAGCGCGCCGAATTCTTCCCGGAGGTAATCAAGGTTTCCAAAAAAACTGCGCGGCGGATCGCAGGCAAGATCAAGCCGCGCCGCGCCGTTTTCGCCGCCGCCCTTGATGTTGCGGAAGGAGACCCGCTTTTGCGCGCGGGACGCAAGGTCCGCGAACGAAAAAAGAAGCCGTTCCGGCGCGGGCAGTTCCCGTTTTGTTGTTTCCTCAAATAACGCGCGGCGGTGGAGGCTCCGGTATTCCCGCGTCAGCGCTTCCTCCGCGTTTTCAAGGCGTTCCCGATCCAGAAAGAACACGGTTCCTCCGCCGTTAAGGTAATCCGTGAGTGCGGACGGCTCTCCGGAAAACGCGAGCGGGTAGAGCATTTCCTCGCCCGCCGCGGCGCGCCGGTCCATTAATGCTTCGATATATGCGCGGCCCGCTTCGGGAAATTCTTCCGCCGCGGCAAGATTCCGGCTTAACGCGAGAATGCGCTCATCAGTCCAGATCACTTCGCGGAGGGGCCGCAGGTCAAATTCCGTTATTTTGCCGTCCCCGGCGCTGGTTTGATCCGCCGGATCAAAGCGTTTTATTGATTCAACGCGGTCAAAATCAAAAAGAACGCGGATGGCTGTATCGTCGCCGGCCATGAGGAGGTCCAAAACTTCCCCGCGCAGGGCAAATTCACCCTGAACCTGGACCCGGGGAACGCGGGTGTACCCGTAGAGGACAAGTTTTGCCGCCAAAGCGGCCGCGTCAATTTTTCCGCCCGCATGCACGGGTACGAGGAGGCTCCGCACGTATTCCGGCGGCGGGAGCGGCGTCAAAAAAGCGCGTTCCGGCGCGATAATAACCGCCGGCGTTTGCCGTACAAGCAGCGAGAGGACGCGGGAACGCTCGCCGAAAACCGCCGCCTGGGGGGGCATTTCCCGGTACGGCATGCTTCCCCACCAGGGAATAATTTCGGCGGGAACGCCGAAACTTTTAAGATCGCCTGAAAGCTCTTCCGCCTCTTTTTCCGTGGGCGTAACGGCAAGACAGACGCCGGGAGCGGCCCGCCACGCAAGGGCGATATACAGGGCCCGCGCGGCTCCTTCCGCGCTGTCCAGTTCCAGGGGAAATTTCCCGGCTTCGAGGGCGGCAAGGGAAGCGCGAAAGGCCGGAGCCCTGAGGGCTTCTTCCAGAAGTTCTTCCGGAAGATCGGGAAAAGATAAGGTATTCATCCACTCGTTCCGATTCTTATAGTAATGTGGTTTGCCGGACTTTGTTTGGCAGCCGGACAACGTTTTACGACTGGTTCGACTATATCATGTATTTGCGGAGTGATCAGGTGGCCCCAAAAAAACTGCTCCCCTTTCTTTTTTTCGCCGTGGTTCTTTCGTCCCTTTCCGGGGCGGAGCAGAACCAGGACCCTGTTGGGATAACGATCCGCTTTTTTGACCGGCGGGTTTATTATCTTGCTGAAAGCCCTATTTATGTTCAGGTAACGATCACGAATAATGGCGTGGATACCTGGCGTTTCCGCATGGCTGATGAACGGGCCTTTACCGTTGACTTTGACGCCCGCACGGTGTCCAACCGGGCTGTGGAAGCCGCCCAGGTTCTGGTCCGCAAACGAAGCACCTGGCAGCAGGTTTTTTTCCGGGAAATTGTGGTGGAAAGCGGTGAATCGTTTTCCTTTACGGAAGATATCCGGGATTATGTGCATTTTACCCAGGCCGGTTCGTACGTGATTCAGGCGTGGCTTTATCCCGGGCTGTACCGGGCGGGGAACACCGCGGGCGGCGCGGCGGAACCGTCCACGCCGCTTGCATCGAACCGCCTCGCGCTCAACCTGCGGCCTCCGTCCATTCCCGGCCCCGGCGGCGTCCCGCTCGAAATGGACGGCGAAACCGGCGCGGTGCTGGTCCGGGAACGGCTTCCGCCGGACGAGGTGATTGCCTGGACCCTTACGGCGCGGCAAAAATCCCAGTGGGAACGGTTCTTCCTCTATCTGGACGTTGAATCCCTGATCACGCGGGACGGCGGACGGCAACGCCAGTGGCTTGCCGAGTCGGAAGAAGGCCGCCAGCGGATGCTGGCCCGCTACCGGCAGGATCTCCAGAGTGCGGTGATTGACGGTGATATTGCCGTTATTCCTTCTGATTTCCGTATCGAGCGTACCACCTACGGGGAAACCGAAGGCACCGTCGTAGTGCTGGAACGGTTTCGGGGGCTTTCAGACACGTTTGTTGAACGCAAGCGGTACACCTACACGCTCCGCCGCCGGGACGGGGTATGGATCATCACCGATTATGTGGTGCTGAATTTGGGGACGGAATGAGCCGCCCGGCCAGAGACGGCGGTAAACCGCCCGGCGAATAAACCAAATACGCCGGGCGGGGAAGAGGGGCGGCCGCTTTCCCCGCGCCTATCCTTAAAAAAACGTCTTTTCCATCCGCCGCCCGGGTCGAACCATGCTGTTCAGGCGGCGCGCCCGTGCACGCTATTTACATTTGCGCTAAAACGTGCAAAATAGCGGGTATGTCTGATACAAATCATCACACCGCGCGGGACCCGGAGGACTCACGGCAGTCCAGGCCCCAGGGAGACGCCGCCACCCGGCTGGGAACAGAAGGAATTGGCCGGCTTCTTGTCCGTTTTTCACTTCCGGCCATCAGCGGCATGCTGGTGCAGGCGCTTTACAATATCGTGGACCGTATTTTTGTGGGCCGCGGTGTCAATGAACTGGCCCTGGGAGGCATTTCTCTGGTAATGCCCCTGATGACGGTGAGCATGGCGTTTGCGATGCTGTTCGGCGTCGGATCGGCAAACATGATTTCCATGCGCCTCGGGCAGGGAAGGCGGGACGAAGCGCAGAACGCGCTCAATCACTGTTTTTTTATCGCGCTTTTTATCGGAGTGGTCCTTGCGATAGTACAGTTGGTGTTCCTTGACTTTTTTCTGTCCCTCCTGGGATCGGGCATGGGGCCTGAACTGGTAGGGTATGCGCGGAATTACTACCGTGTGATCCTGTACGGCATGGTTTTCAATCAGGTGGGATTCGGGTTTTCTCACTGTACGCGGGCGCAGGGTTTTCCCGCCATTACGATGACGGGAATGTTTATCGGCGCGGGGACCAACCTGATTCTCGATCCCATTTTTATTTTTGTATGCAAATGGGGCGTTGAGGGTGCGGCATGGGCAACCATTATTTCCCAGGCGATAAGTTCACTGTTCATTCTGCATTTTGCCGCAGGGAAAAAGGCTGTCGTGCGTCTCCAGCCGCGCAGTTTCCGGCCGTCGCCTGCCATGGCGGTACAGATTATGGCTTTTGGATCGGCGCAGTTTTTACTGCAATTTATCATGAGCGCGGTTATGTTTATTAACAACAAAAGCATGGGCTGGTACGGCGCGGCGGGACTGGGGATTCCCAACGGCGCGGATGTCGCCATGTCAGGGCTGAATATTGCCGGCTCCCTCATGATGGTGATCATGATGCCGGTTTTTGGGATCAACCAGGGCGCACAGCCGATTCTGGGCTTCAACTACGGCGCGAAAAAATTCCGGCGTGTCATTAAGGCGTATTGCGGTGCGGTGGGCGCGGCAACGATCATTTGTACCGCGGGCTTTATCGTCATTCAGGCGCTGCCCCATGTGCTGGTGGGGATTTTCGCGCCAAATGGAAGCCGGGCGCTGCTTGAGTTCGCGCCGAAAGCGCTTCGCATCCAGACCCTGCTCCTCCCCCTCACGGGTTTTCAGGTGATGTCGGCGAATATGTTTATTGTTACCGGACGCCCCAAAATCTCGATATTTCTTACCATGCTGCGGCAATTCCTCGCGCTTATCCCCTGCATGCTGATTTTTGGCAGGGTCTGGGGGCTTTACGGCGTGGTGGCCGCGGCCCCGGTCGCCGACAGTTTTGCCGTGCTGCTTACCGGCGGCATGATTCTCTTTGAGATGCGGAAACTCCGCGCCGTCATTAGACAGCAGGAAACAGCCGGCGCGGAACCGGCGGCGCAATAAACCCCCGGAACAAAAACAGGCGGAGGGGCCAACCGTAAAGCGGGCGGCCCTTCCGCCGTTACGCGCAAAAAGTTACCAAACGCGGCTGATCCCGCCGAATGGTGGCCAAGCCCGTCATAGGCGGCGTCCCCCAGCCTGGCGGGAAACCAGTGAAGCCGGGGCGCGTAAATAGTCCTGTTAGGCGCAATTTTTGCCAAAAAAATCCAAAAATTACTTGACAATATTAAATAAACTATATATTATGGGAACCTCTAAAAACCGGTTGTTTTCAGAGGTTCCCTTGCGGTTTCTCGCCCTGCGGGCTGCGAAACACGCATTTTTAAGCGGTTCATCTCTAAAAACTGAAGTTTTTAGAGATGCCC
>JAITGJ010000110.1 GCA_031280705.1 Spirochaetaceae bacterium | reverse complement strand
GCCGCCTATGGACACGGGGTTGAAACCACGGATATGAGCGGGGAAACAGGGAGCGCCGTCAGGGCCGCCCTGTTCCTTTACAGTACCGGCGAACCCATGATGTACGCGAAAGTAAAACTATTCCCCCCCTCGTCGCCGGAGACGGAAGTGCTTTCGGGCATTGCCGACCGCCGGGGTTTTTTCTGTTTTATGCCCGACGAGGCCGGGGAATGGCGGCTTGAGGCGGAAGACGGCATGGGTCACAAGGGGACGATTGCCATCCGGGCTGGTGCGCCGGGCGCTTCGGGTGAGTCCGCCGGTTCTTCCCCGCCGGGCGGGAAACCTTCCCGTCTTTTTGCCGCTGTCTTTGGCGCGAGCCTCATCTTCAATATATTCGCGCTCTGGTATGGTGCGGCGGCGTTAAATAGGAAAAAAAGCCATGCACATTAGCGAAGGGGTGCTTTCCCCGCCGGTGCTTGCCGCGGGCTGGGCCCTTGCCGCGGGAGGGCTTGCCTGGGGGTTAAAAAAAACAAAAACCGGACAGCTCCCGGAAACGGCGCTTGTTTCCGCGGCGCTTTTTCTGGCCTCGCTGGTCCATGTGCCGCTTGGGCCTTCGAGCGTGCACCTGACCTTGCTTGGCGTCGCCGGGATACTCCTCCGGTGGCGCGCCGTTCCCGCGCTTTTTATCGCGCTTTTTTTGCAGGGCTTTCTTTTCCAGTTTGGCGGGCTGCTTTCCCTGGGAGTAAACACTGCCGTTATGGGCAGCGCCGCCCTCACAGGATCGCTGGTTTTTCGCTTTTTCCCGGAAAAATGGCGGCTTCCGGGCGCGTTTGCCGGCGGCTTTACCGCGGTTATAACGGGAACGGCCCTCGTGTCCCTCGCGCTGTTTATTTCGGGCGGGGAACTGTGGGGGACGGCGGTTTTGCTGTTTGCCGCCAATATCCCCCTCGCCCTCGTGGAGGGCGTTATTTCGCTGTTTATCACCGCGTTCCTCGCGCGGATGCTGCCCGGATATGTATCTCGACCGTCTTGAATTCGCCTCCGATCCCCTGCGGGGATTTGACGGACGCTGCCGCGTCCTCGCGGCGACAGCGGTTATTTCCGCCGCCGTCATCACCGTCAATATCGTTTTACTGTGCGGAATGATCGCAATTTCCCTTGCGCTCCTCTGCCGGGAAATCCGGGTAACGGCGCTTCGGCTTGTTCCCGTTAACATGATGACGCTGCTCCTCTGGGTTCCGGTTCTGGCCGGCGCGTCTCCCGGAAATATGGCGATCTATACCCTGCGCATCAACGCGGCGGCGCTTTTCTATATGCTTTTTTTGTGTCCCCTCCGCGTGAGCGTTCTTGCCTCCGCGATGACGGCGCTCCACGCGCCTGAAAAGCTTACCGCGCTTTTTGTGCTTACCTGGCGGTATATTTTTCTGCTCTACGGCGGAATCGCCGCATCGCTCGCGTCGATGCGGCAGCGTCAGCGCGGCGGCGGGCACCTTCGCCGCTGGCGTTCTCTCGCGGCGGTTTTTTCAACCGCAATTGTGCGCGCCGTGTTCCGCGCGGAACAGGTTTCGCGGGCCATGATAAACCGCGGCTTTGACGGGGCGTTTCCACCAACGGCTGTTTTCTCGTGGCGGCTTCGGGACAGTCTTTTGCTTGCCGGCAGCATGGCGGTTTTACTGTCCGCCGCGGCGCTTTTCGTGTTCTCCCGTTCCGGAGCGCGGTTCCCGTGAAGACGATTTTTCTGAACACGATTTCTGCGGATACAATTCCTGTGAACACAGGTTCTGTGAACATGAAATATGGAGGGGGAAAGATTTCATGCGCGTTGTCCTGAATCAGGTATCCTTTGTGTACGACAAAACCGTTCCCGCGCTTACGGACATCAGTTTTTCTGCCGAAGACGGAGAAACCCTCTGCATCGCCGGGGCCAACGGTTCGGGAAAATCCACGCTCCTTGAGCTTATCGCGTCTGCGGTCAGGCCCGGCGGCGGGGAACTGTACATTGAGGGAAGCACGGGAATGGTGTTTCAGGATGTGGACAATCAGCTTTTTATGCCTACGGTGTGGGAGGACGTTGCGTTTGGCGTCCTAAAGCGCGGTATAACCGCTCCGGCGGCGCGGGAAGCCGCCCTTGCGGCCCTCCGTCTGGTGGACGCGGAAGCGCTCGCGGACCGCGCGCCGTGGAAACTTTCGGGCGGCGAAAAACAGCGGGCCGCCCTGGCGTCGGTTCTGGTCATGAAGCCCGATGTCCTGCTCCTTGACGAGCCGACCGCCTCTCTCGATCCCGCCTCCCGCCGCGCAATCATCGCCCTTTTGAAAAATATTTCCGGCACAAAAATTATCGCAACCCACGACCTTGATATGATTCTTGACATAGCGGATCGCGTACTGTTGCTGTACCGGGGAAAGATCGCGGCGGTTTGTCCCGCGCCGGGCCTGCTCCGGGACGGGGATTTCCTGCGAAGTATCGGGCTTGACCTCCCGCTCACACTCCAGCCCCGGAACGGTTAGGCTTTAGATGGAAACCCTGCGGGGATCCGCCCCGCAACGCCACGCGGGGGGACCCCGGCCTCCCTGACTCCCGTTGATGGAATTATCGCCGCGCCGTGTTACCGTATTAAGAGAGAGCAAAAGACGTGCCAAGCACGCAATATATTAGAGCTGTTCTGAAACTTCAGTTTCAGAACAGCTTCCGCTTAAAAAAGCGGTTTCACAAGGCTTTAGCCTGAGAAACCGCAGGACGTGTTCCGAAACCAACCGGGTTTTGGAAC
>JAITGJ010000056.1 GCA_031280705.1 Spirochaetaceae bacterium | reverse complement strand
GGGCGTTCCCGCCGGCACGCTGACCTCCATTGCCGAGTGAATCCCCCCGCACGCGCCCGGCCCAGACCGCATAGCGGTTTGAGCAGAACACGCGCGCCGTAAACAGCCGGAACGTTATGCGCCGCTCTGCCGTGCCCCATTGTTATTAAACAACGCTATTCTTCTTCGCTTGATTCCGCCTCGGGTTCTTCGGCGGTAAAGTCCGCCTCACTCAGTACCGGTTCGGCGAGTTTTTCAAGCCGCCGCCGTTCCAGTATCTCTTCCATGTATTGATCGAGGTCCTGCTGCTCCTCATCGTACAGCTTGATGCCCCGGTAGCGTTTCATGCCCGTTCCCGCGGGGATCGGATGGCCGATGATGATATTTTCCTTAAGGCCCCGCAGATAATCCGTGGAACCGGCAATGGCCGCATTGGTAAGTACCCGGGTAGTTTCCTGAAAACTTGCCGCCGAAAGGAAGGAATCGATGTTGAGGCTCGCCTTGGTGATACCCTGGAACATGGGCCGCGCCACCGAGGGCTGCCCGCCTTCGGAGATCACCCGGTTGTTTTCCTCGTGGAAACGGTACTTGTCAACCATCTGGCCAAAGATGAAGTGCGTGTCGCCCACGGCCACGATTTCGACCTTCTGCATCATCTGGCGGATAATGACGCCGATATGTTTGTCGTTGATGGAGACGCCCTGGAGCCGGTATACCTGCTGGATTTCGTCCATCAGGTAACGCTGGAGAGTTGCTTCGCCCAGGATGTGCAGCACGTCGTGAGGGTTGGTCGCGCCGTTGCAGAGGGCCTCTCCCGCTTCCACCGTGTCGCCGTCCCGCACGAGGAGCCGCTTGGTCATGGGGATAAGGTGCTTGTATTCTTTGCCAAACGCGTCCTGCACCACGACGACCCGTTTACCCTTGACGAGGCCCCGGAAATACACCGTCCCCGCCACCTGGGCCAGGACCGCGGGATTTTTTGGCTTACGGGCCTCAAAAAGCTCCGAAACACGGGGAAGGCCGGACGTAATATCACTCGCCTTGGCGGATTCCTTCAATGTTTTGGCGATAATTTTTCCCGCGCTGATCCGTTCCTCCTCCTCAACCTGGAGATACGCGCCCGCGGGAAGGAAGTATGAAGCGATTTCGGCGCCCGCCTCATCGGTGATATAGATGCGCGGTTGTTTGTTTTCCAACTGGAATTCGGCGATGCGCTTTTCCACATTGCCCGTTTCCTCATCGATCTCTTCCCGCATCGTCGTGCCGGGGATGATGTCTTCGTATTTTACCATCCCGCTTGCCTCGGCGATGATGGGGTCGGAGAAGGGGTCAAAGGTGGCGATGGTTTTTTCCGCCTCGATAACCGTGTCCTTTGCCGCCAGAACTTCCGAGCCATTGCGGATCTCTATTTTCTGATCCGGCCCGATAAGGTACAGGATGCGGGTCTTGCCCTCGCCGCGAACCATCGCGTAGGCGATCTCCGGGGACTCAACCGTCTTGCTGCCATGCCTGATGAGCACTTCGCCCCGGATAACGCGCTTCCCGTCTTCTACCAGGAGTTCGTCCTTGCTTTCAAGCCGGAATTCCCGCATTACCCGGTTGACCACGGCGTACCCCCGGCGGGTAAAGAGCCAGTGGCCGTCCTTCAATTCCACATGGGCCCCGGTAATATCGCGGATATAGACCGGATACTTGAGGAAGGTGCGGTTTTCTTCGCTTACCTTGGTGGCCGCGCCGCCGATGTGGAAGGTACGCATGGTAAGCTGGGTACCCGGCTGGCCGATGGATTGCGCCGCGATGGTGCCTACCGCCTCGCCGATGTCCACCGAGCGGTTGGTGGCAAGATTCCTGCCGTAACACTTGCGGCAGACCCCATGTTTAGCCTCGCAGGTAAGGACGGTACGGATACGCACGGACTCCACCCCCGCGGCCTCGATCTGCGCGGCCACGGCTTCGGTTATCTCTTCGTTCACATCAATAATAAGCTCCCCGGTAATGGGGTGCTTTACCCGCTCCAGGGTGTAGCGGCCCACGATCCGGTCGCTCAAGGGCTCCACAATATCTTCCCCGTCCTTGATGGACGCGTAGGAAATCCCGTTGATGGTGCCGCAGTCGTCCTCGTTTACCACCACATCCTGGGCAATATCCACCAGCCGCCGGGTCAGATAACCCGCCTCGGCCGTCTTGAGGGCCGTATCCGCAAGGCCCTTCCGCGCGCCGTTGGTGGAGATAAAGAATTCGATAACCGAAAGCCCTTCCTTGAAGTTGGACCGTATGGGAAGCTCGATAATGTCGCCTGAAGGCTTCGCCATAAGACCGCGCATACCGGCAAGCTGGCGTATCTGGTTCCGGCTGCCGCGCGCGCCTGAGTTCGCCATCATGTACACCGAGTTAAAGCCGTCCCGGTCCGCCTCCAGGGTCTTCATCATAATATTGGTGAGGTCTTCGTTGGTTTTGGACCACACTTCGACAACCCGGTTGTAGCGTTCCTCCTGGGTAATGTGCCCCTGCCGCCACTGTTTCTGGATACTGTCAACCTCGCGGTTTGCCTTTTCGATCATTTCGGGCTTTTCTTTGGGCACCACGATATCGTCCACGCCGATGGTGGCGCCAAAAACCGTGGCGTATTTGTACCCCGTCGCCTTGATCACATCCAGCATTTTGACCGTCGTCCAGGAACCGTTCTGGCCGAACACATGCTCGATAAGGGCGCGCAGTTCCTTGTCCTTGAGTTCATAATTGATAAACGGAATTTCCCACGGCATCTCTTCGTTAAAGACAATGCGCCCGGCGGTCGTTTCGATAAGGCCGTCCGGGCCGGGTTTTTGCAGCACGCCCACCTTGCTCCAGATGGGGAATTTTTTCGCCTTTACCTTGATGGCCGCTTCCCAGTCCAGCGATTTTGACTCCACGGCCATAAGAATTTCCTCGGTGGTGGAAAACCGCTTGCCCTGGCCCTTTGCGCCGGACTTGATCCGGGTAAGGAAGTTGCTCCCCAGCACCATATCCTGTGAGGGGAACACGATAGTCTTGCCGTTTGCCGGATTGAGGAGGTTCCGCGCGGAAAGCATCAGCGTCCAGCACTCCATCTGGGCCGCCTGGGTCAGCGGCACATGGACCGCCATCTGGTCGCCGTCAAAATCCGCGTTAAAGGCGTGGCACACCAGGGGGTGGAGCTTGATCGCCTTCCCTTCCACCAGTACCGGCTCAAACGCCTGAATCCCCAAACGGTGCAGGGTAGGCGCGCGGTTCAGCAGCACGGGATGTTCCCGCACCACCTCATCCAGAATGGCGAATACCTCAGGCGTTTCCTGCTCCACGAGCATTTTCGCCTTCTTGATATTGTACACCACATCCTTTTCCACCAGTTTTTTCATGATGAAGGGCTTGAAAAGTTCAAGCGCCATCTTTGTGGGCAGGCCGCATTGCCACATCTTGAGTTCCGGTCCCACCGTGATAACGCTCCGGCCCGAATAATCCACACGCTTGCCCAGCAGATTCTGCCGGAACCGGCCCTGTTTGCCCTTGAGCATATCGGAAATGGACTTGAGGGGCCGGTTACTCGCGCCCTTGACTACCCGCTTTTTCTTGGAATTGTCAAAGAGGGCGTCTACCGCCTCCTGGAGCATCCGTTTTTCATTACGGATAATAATATCCGGCGCGTTTAACGCCTGGAGCCGCTTGAGCCGGTTGTTCCGGTTGATCACCCGGCGGTACAGGTCGTTCAAATCGCTCGTGGCGAAGCGGCCCCCGTCCAGTTGGACCATGGGACGAAGCTCCGGCGGGATGACCGGGATCACGTCGAGGATCATCCATTCGGGTTTATTCTTTGAACCCCGGAATTTCTCGATGATGTCGATACGTTTGAGGAGCCGCTTGTTGCTTTTGGCCCCCTTGTCTATCATCTTGGCCCGCAGTTCCTGGGCCATCTGGTCCAGATTGAGGTTTTCCAGCAGGGTACGGACCCCTTCCGCGCCCATACCCGCGGTAAACGCCCCGCCGAACCGGTCCTGGGCCTCGTAAAATTCCTCTTCCGTGAGGATCTGCATCCGCTTTAAGTCCGTGTCCCCGGCGTCGATAACCACGTATTTTTCGTAGTAAAGAACCGAACGCAGCGCCGCGATGGGCAGATCGAGCAGGAGGCTCATCCGGCTGGGCACGGAGCGGTAGTACCAGATGTGGGATACCGGCGCGGCAAGATCGATATGGCCCATACGTTCCCGGCGCACCTTAAAGTGGGTAACTTCAACGCCGCAGCGGTCGCAGATTACCCCCTTGTAACGGATGGACTTGAATTTTCCGCAGTAGCACTCCCACTCCTTGGTAGTGCCGAATATCCGCTCGCAGAAGAGGCCGTCCTTTTCGGGCCGGAGCGTCCGGTAATTGATCGTCTCAGGCTTTTTAACTTCCCCATAGGACCAACTCCGGATCATCTCCGGTGAGGCCAACTGAATCATAATTGAATCGAAATCCTGAATATCCCGCATATTTACTCCTTGAGGATTACCCCGTAACCGGGCTGAGGCGGCTTCCGCTATTTTTTATACAGGTGGACCGGTACATTACGGAATTTCCGTTTATACCGTATCGTGAAAAAAAGATCAAGCCCCCGCCCGGGCGTTCCGCCTCCCGCCGTTCCCGCGCGGCGGGGCGTGGCGGGGGCGGGAAGCGCCGGGCCTTTACCGGAGGCATCTCCCGGATTTACGGCACCACCGCCTGAAACAGCGGGCAATAGGGGCCGTAGCCGGATTTACCGTTGTGCAGGCGTATAACAAAATACGCCGTCTTGCCGGAAGAACCCACGGGAAAATTGATAATATCGGTCTTCCGCTTGGTTTCAAACACCTCAGGCAGTTCCACCGGATCAACGGGGACGCGGGTCAGGTCCGCGCCTGCGGGGGCCGCGCCGGGGGGCGGAAGCAGCCCCCACCGCACCTGGCGGCCCAGGTCCGTATGGGGGTTGGCCAAATGTTCGGTCCCTTCGGTATACCGGTAGACCAGGATGAGCATATCCGTACCGGAACGCCGTATTTCGGCGGTTACCTGGGCACGGGGCTCGCCGCGGGGGGTCCGGATCGTATCGGGAATGTTCAGCAATAACGATGTATAATCCTCGTTCACCAGCGGGGGCGTCTTGAAAAACCGGTCCTTGATATACCGCATCTGGACGGACAGTTCGCCGAAAATACGGTTGGCCTCGGCGGTGGTAACCGACGTGCGGTCCGGGGAGATAAGCTGGCCCAGAATGGTTTCGGCATTGGCGATGCGGGGCTGGAAATCGGACAGGACGGTTTGGGGAATATTCCAGGCGTTTTTTTTGGCGTCAATGGCGGCGTACCAGACTTTTGCCATGTTTAACTGCTCCGTGCGGGGGCGGGGCAGCCAGTCTCGTGGTGCGGGCATAGGTTCGTTCTCCTTTTCATTTATAAGATAGTTCTATTATAAATGAAGAAATATGCGGAGAAAAGCCCTTTCCCGGCGTTTTTGTTCGCCTGCGCGGCCCGTCTGTCCCCCCGCACGGCGCGTTTATCTAAACGCACGGCGCGTTTATCTAAACGAATGGCGCGTTTATCTAAACCGGCGGCGCGTTTATCTAAACGAGTGGCGCGTTTATCTAAACGAGTGGCGCGTCTATCTAAACGAGTGGCGCGTTTATCTAAACGGGCGGCGCGTTTATCTAAACGCACGGCGCGTTTATCTAAACGCACGGCGCGTTTATCTAAACGAGTGGCGCGTCTGCCCAGACGGACGGGCGCCGTGGAGCGGAAAATGCCTTCCCCGGCCAGATAAAGCGCCCCGGGCGGTCCCGCGCCGCCCGCTTTTTTTTGCTGGACACGGCGCGGGTTATCGCCTATACTGGGGATAAAGGGGGCCGCCGTGAAAGCCGTATGCGGAATTGACCTGGGAACCCAGAGTTGCAAAGTCATCATTTACGATTATCAAACGAAGCGTATTATTGCCCTGTCCCACGCCCCGGTAGCGATGATCGCCGAAAACGACGGCACGCGGGAACAAAAAGCCGAATGGTACGATGAGGCCCTCAAGTCCTGTTTTGACCACATTGACGCGGCGGCAAAGAGCGCCATCGCCGCCATCGGCGTTTCCGGCCATCAGCACAGTCTGGTACCGCTGGATAACTACGGGAAAGCGGTCTACAACGTAAAACTGTGGTGCGATACTTCCACGGCGGCGGAATGCGACGAACTGACCAAACGGGCGGGGAGCGAAAAGAAACTTATTGCCAAAACAGGACTCCCCATGCGGCCCGGTTACACCGCGCCAAAAATCCAGTGGCTTAAAAATCACAAGCCCAAAGCATTTGCCCAGATGCGGCACATACTCCTCCCCCACAATTACATTAACTATTTATTAAGCGGCGCGTACCGCGCCGAATACGGCGACGCGTCGGGAACCGCCCTTTTTGACGTGCGTGAACGGAAATGGTCTTCCGCGGTGTGTAAATACATTTCCCCGGATTTGGAAAAAATACTCCCGCCCCTTATTGAATCAGGCGCGCTTGCCGGTAAAGTTACCGGGGCCGCGGCCGCCCGTTACGGCATCCCCGAAGGGGCGCTCGTGGCCTCTGGCGGCGGCGACAACATGATGAGCGCCATCGGCACCGGCACGGTGCGGGACGGGTTCCTTACCATGAGCCTGGGGACATCCGGCACCTTATTCGGCTTTTCCAAAAAGCCGGTAATTGACCCTACCGGGAACCTTGCCGCGTTCTGCTCATCATCGGGCGGCTGGCTGCCCCTGCTCTGCACCATGAACTGCACCGTGGCAAGCGAAGAATTCCGCGCCCTCTTTGACCTGGATGTAAAAGCCCTGGACGCCGAAGCGGCCAAAGCGCCCATCGGCGCGGACGGCATCGTTATCCTGCCCTTCTTTAACGGTGAACGCACCCCCAACCTGCCCAACGGCCGGGCCAGCGTCAACGGCATCACCGCCGCCAACTTCAAGCGGGAAAATCTCACGCGCGCCGCCCTTGAATCCGCGATATTCGGTATGCGGATCGGCCTTGAAGGGTTTAATACCCTGGGCTTTAAGGCAAAGGAAATCCGCCTCACCGGCGGCGGTTCCAAAAGCCCGCTCTGGCAGAGCATTGCCGCCAACGTGATGAACCTGCCCGTGCGGATTCCCGCATCCAGCGAAGCCGCCGCAATGGGCGGCGCGATTCAGGCCCTGTGGTGCCTGCAAAAAAATTCGCCTAACAAAAACGCTGAGGGGAAAAAAGTTTCGATAGAGGCTTTGGCGGATGAACATGTCGCGCTGGAAGGCGGGGCTACGGTAAAGCCGGAAAAGAAAGACGCGGCGGCTTACAACAAGGCATATTCGGTGTATTCCCGGTATCTTGGGGCTTTAAGCCCTCTATATAAATGATGGAGGTTGATATGTCAGATTACTATGTGGGGAATAAAGAGTATTTCCCGAAAATCGGAAAAATCAAATACGAGGGGCCAACGAGTGATAACCCCTTGGCGTTCAAGTACTACGACCCGGAAAAAAAGATTGGCAAAAAAAAGATGAAGGATCATCTGCGCTTTGCCGTTGCCTACTGGCACAGCTTCTGCGCCGATGGGACCGATCCTTTTGGTTCAGCCACCATCGTTCATCCGTGGAGCGTTGGCGCGAAAACTCCAATGGAAGCGGCGGAGTACAAAATGGACGCGGCTTTTGAATTTATCTCCAAGCTGGGCGCGGATTTCTACGCCTTCCACGACCGGGACATGGCTCCCGAAGGCGAAACTCCGGCGGAGAGCGAGAAAAATCTGTTCACCCTGGTTGCCAAGGCGAAAAAACTGCAAAAGGCCGCCGGAGTCAAACTGTTGTGGGGCACGGCAAATGTATTCAGCAATCCCCGGTTTATGAACGGCGCGGCCACCAACCCCGAATTCGGCGTAGTGGCCCTTGCCGCCACCCAGGTTAAGGCCGCCATTGACGCTACCATAGAACTCGGCGGGCAGGGTTATACTTTCTGGGGCGGGCGCGAAGGCTACATGAGCCTCCTTAACACCGACCTTAAAAAAGAGAAGGAACATCTGGCCCGATTCCTTACTATGGCCCGCGACTATGCCCGCAAGCAGGGCTTTAAAGGCGCGTTCTACATTGAACCCAAGCCGATGGAGCCAACCAAGCACCAATACGATTACGACACCGAAACCGTCATCGGCTTTCTGCGCTACTACGGCCTGGATAAAGATTTCCGCCTGAACATCGAAGCCAACCATGCCGAACTTGCCGGCCACGACTTTGCCCACGAACTGGAAACCGCCGCAGCCGCCGGGATGTTCGGCTCGGTAGACGCCAACCGCGGCGAACCCCG
>JAITGJ010000023.1 GCA_031280705.1 Spirochaetaceae bacterium | reverse complement strand
ATATCAGGCTTGATGATCCGGTCAAGGAACAGGCGGAGGCCCTTTTTGACCAAATGGGACTTACCATGCCGGCGGCGGTTACGCTCTTTTTTGCGTTAGGTAATTTTACGGGGCGCGATTCCCTTCAAGATAACCGCTTACGGCGATCCCCCTCTATAATCCGGCAAACATTGCCCAGATCAAGGATGCCATCAAACCGTGTAAACAGGGACGCTTTGTTGAGAAATCCATAGAAGAACTGGAACGAATAGCGGATGAGCAAGACCCAATTCTCTGACGATGCGTGGGAAGACTATCTGTTTTGGCAGACCCGGGACAAAAAAACACTCAAACGTATAAACGCCTTAATCAAAGACAGCGAAAGAAACTACAGCCGGGGGATAGGCAAACCGGAACCCCTGCGGGGTGATCTTGCCGGGTATTGGATGGGCATTAAAGGGCTGTTTTTCCCCGGCTCCACACCCCGCTCATGCAATAACGGCAAATCCGAAATGCGCGGGGTAATTGTCCGTTCCGGCGGGTAAAGATTATCCAGGGCCAAAAAAAGCCGGGTCAAAATTACCCGGCCGGTGTTTACTGACAGACAGAAATTGGACTTGTCCGGAAACCCGGTTGGTTTCCGGACACGCTATTACCGCCAGTGGCGGCCCATCATGCGGCCCTGCCGGTGCGGCATGGGTACGGGCGGCTGGTTTAACTGCGGTGATATATTATCGAACACCCGCCCGTTCAGGGTAAGTTTCCGGGTCAGAAATACCTTGCGGTTTGCCGTGCCGGAAGCGGGGGCGGAATACCAGCCGCGGCCCCACTCCCACTGGCTCGCGTCGTAACTGTACCCCTCAACGGTAACGGCCGCGCCTTCCTTGAAGCCGTCCACAAAACCCACCAAACGCCCCAAACCGGGAAGATAATACGCCGTTTCCCCGCTCTGGATGGCAATTTGACCGTCAATAAGGGCCAAATTACCCCGCAGTGTTTCCGTTGCCGTGGTGGTTTGGGCCGCGGCAGATCCCGCGGCAGCCACACATACGGCAAGAACAAGAATAATTTTTCGTTTCATCATGAAACCCTCCATAAAAAAGATTCGTCCCGTCCCGCATCATGTTGATGAAGGACGCATGCCGCGAAACAACGCGCCGTATCGCGCGCCATTCACGCATGTTGGTTGTTACGCCGCCCCGGATGCCGTTTCCGCGCATCCTTACGGCGCGGCGCGGGACCAACAGTCCCGCAATATAGAGAGCAGGAATCGTGCCAACCTCAACCGGTATGCCGGAAACGGCGCGGACGGGAATTGACCGCCTGGGAGATACCTCACTTGGTATACAATCTGCTTCACTATAATAGGGTTGTTTGATACCTTTGAGTATCAGGCAACGATCGCGTAACGTTGAACAAAACGCGCTGCGGCGCATTTTGCGCGAATGGGTTCGGCAGCCGCGCCGCCGGAATGGTTGAGCGCATCCATCGTGTGTATTGGGGATCGCATGAAAATTTCGTACCGGGCCGCGTCATGGCTCGCGCTTGTTCTTTTTTGGCTCATTTTAACGGCGTTTTCGTTCATTATCATCATGGGACTCCGGGATCGCGCGCGCCTGATCCGGGACCGCGATATTGAACAGCTTTTCAGCGCCCTTTTTGCGAGCCTCCGTGAATATGAGAGTTTTGACGCGGCAATCGCGGACATTCCCCTGCTCCGGGAACGGGTCGCCGGGTTTGCCGTTTACGGGCAGAATCTGGAGGCGCTCTGGCACTGGGGCGGCGCGCCGGAACGCCTGGACGAAGCGCCGCTGCTAAACCGGCCGCCCTCCCGGACCGGACGTTACATGATTACCGATATGCGCGCGTCCTCCATCAAATTTGTGATTCAGCTTGGGCGCGTAACGCCGTCTCCGCCGCGCCAGCCGCGCCGGGCAGGGCAGGGCGCGGAGCGGAATATGCGTCATGGCGATCATCAGGCCGCTTCACGAATGATTTCGCCAAATATGGCGTTGCCAAATATGGCGTCGCCAAATATGGCGTCGCCAAATATGGCGATGCCGGAGCCGCCCGCGCCTGAAACGCTGTTCCGCCAGAGAAGCGAGCCGGAGGGATTTTTCGCCGTGCTGATGCGGGGGCGTTACTGTTATATTGAAGCGCGCGATCCCGCGTACTGGCGGACGATTATTTCAACAACGATTGCGTTTCCCCTGACCGGCATCGCGCTTTTTGCGCTGTTGTTTTATGTGCGCTCTCTTTTTGTGCGCAACCGCGAATACCAGGAACATATCGAAGAGCAGAAAAACCTTGTGGTGCTGGGCAGCGCCGCGTCAACGCTGGCGCACGAAATAAAAAACCCGCTCCTTGCCATCAGGATTCAGACGGGCATTTTGGAAAAACTTGCCGGCGGCGGGGAAGAAGTGCGCATCATCAATGAAGAAGTGGACCGCCTTTCCGCACTTACCTACCGGATCAACGATTATATCCGCGATGCAAAAGGCAGGCCCGAAGCGGTTATGGTGTCCCGGATTCTTTCCGAAACGGCGGAACGGATGCTGCCCGGCAGGCAGTTTGTTCTTGACCGTACCGGCGGGGACGCGCGTGTCTGTTTCGATCCGGAGCGGCTCAGGTCCGTGTTCGAAAACCTTATCCGCAATGCCCTCGAATCGGGCGGAAAGGCCGAAGACTGCGGCGCGGAAATAATGCGCCACGGCGGCACAATCACGGTAACGGTGTTTGACCGGGGACAGGGAATCGCGCCCGGGCTTCTGGAACGGGTATTCGATCCGTTTTTTACGGGAAAAAGTTCCGGCACCGGCATTGGGCTCAGTATTTGCCGCCGCTTTGTCAACGCCGCGGGTGGCAGCGTGCGGCTCGAAAACCGGGAAGGCGGAGGCGCCGCGGCGCACGTTACGCTGCCGGAGTACTCAACCGCCGGCTGAACCGGCCCTGCCAAAGCGCTGGCGGCCCCGCAAGTACGCCAAACAAAAGCGCATGCAACACAAAGCTATTACGATGCCTCTGCGTTCCTTACACCGTTACGCTTTCCAGTTCGCGGGCGATGCCGATGATTTTGTCAACCGCTTCCTGGGGAGACAG
>JAITGJ010000265.1 GCA_031280705.1 Spirochaetaceae bacterium | reverse complement strand
ATACCCTCACAGAAATCCGGGGCTTCATCCTGGCAGGCGGCCGCATCCGTCCGGGGCGGGGCGCAAGACCGCGTTTCCCCGTGAGCGGGATCCGGCTCCGTTTCATCCGGCAGGGCGTCATCGTAACCGTTGTTTGCGGGACCTGCGTTCCGGGACAGGCGAAAAGCGATTGCGTTGATACCAAGGTCCGGAAAATGGCGGCGCACCGCGTTGAGCAGTTCGTTCTGCCTGGTCTGGAGTATCTGAATCCAGCCGGGATGATCCGCCTCAACAAACAGTACCGCGCGCTCCAGTTCCACAATGCGGGAATGGGAAGCGATATGTTCCCCGGCAACGGCGCGCCATGAAGAAAAAAGTTTATGATGCTCTCCGGCCTTTTTAAGGGTCTCTTCGCTGAAGTACCCGGACAAAAGCTCCCCGATGCTTTTCACGGCTACAGCCTAGCATATCTCTGGCGGCAAAAACAACGCTCCCGGCGTTTGCCCGGACCGCGCCATTGCCAACGCCCCTGCGTTGCGGGGGTGTTGATTTCCGAAAACGGGAAGGATAATCTTTCTGCATGGAAAACACCGGCGCTTTTTTGACCCTGGCTGAGCCATCGTTACTTTCCCGCATCCAGTGGCACGGCATCGATCTGATACGGCTGATACAGCGGGCCGAAAGCCCGGCGCTTACCACACTCATGCGCTGGATCACGGAATTGGGAGCCGCGCCGCTTTATCTCGCCGTCATTATGTTGATGTACTGGTGCGTTGACGAAAAACGGGGATTCCGCCTTGCGCTCCTTGTAATCACTTCGGCCTTTTTTAACGGCGCCGCCAAGCGCGCTTTTGCCCAGACCCGGCCCTACCGGCTTGCCCCTGATGTGGGCCGCGCCGTTGAGGACTCCTACGGGTTCCCGTCGGGACATGCCCAAAGCGCCCTCGTATTTTGGGCCGCCCTTGCGCCGCGGCGGGGAACACGGCGCGGCGGCATCGTGATGCGTCTGGCCGCAGTGTTTTTCGTCCTGCTTATCGCGTTTACCCGCCTCTACCTTGGCGTTCATTTTCCCACCGATATTCTGGGCGGCTGGCTTTTGGGCGGCGCGGTACTTGGGCTTTTTACTGTTTTTGAACCGCGCCTGACCGCTTTTCTGCGTGAACGGGGAATACGATCCCAATTGCTCGCTGCGGCCGCAGCCGCTTTTTTGATGAACGCGGCAGGACATGAGGAAAATCTGGGCGGGCTTTTTTTCGGATTCTGCGCCGGGCATATCCTCAACCTGCATCGTATTGGATTTTCCGCCCGTACCCTGCCCTCCGGATCCGGCGCGGCCACACGCTTGCTGCGCTATTTTTTGGGCGCAGCGGGTGTTATATCGGTACAATTTCTGCTCCGCGCCGTCCTCCCCGGGGAAGGATCCCTGTTCCGCGCAGCGGCGTTTTGGGGCGCAGCGTCTCCACTCGCCCGGCTCTCCCGGTTTCTCCGCTATGGCGGAATGGGGTTCTCCGTTTCCGCCATTCTGCCTTTCCTCTTTATCCGGTTCGGTATGGCCGGCCGCCCCGCTCCCGGCGCGCCGGCTTCTGAAGAACCGCCGGAATCTCCCCAATGAAAAAAAACACCTACGGTGCGGATGATCCTATCGCCGCACGCGCCACGCCGGCGGGAGAAAGCGCACTTGCCGTCGTGCGGACATCAGGCGCGGGAAGCATCGCGCTGTTGTCGCGGATTTTTTCCCGGCCCGATGCGCTCAACGCGGCGGCGGGAAACACGGTTGTACACGGCTGGATTACAAACACGGCGCACCGCGGGAAACCGGAGATGACAGCAAAACCGCTCATTGATGACGTATTGGTTTCCGTGTACCGCGCTCCGCGCAGTTTTACCGGGGAAGAAGGCGCGGATATTTCCTGCCATGGCGGTTCCGCCGCCTCCCGTGCGGTTATGTCTACGCTCCGTTCGGCGGGTTTCCGGGACGCGCTTCCGGGCGAATTCAGTTTTCGTGCTTTTATGAACGGAAAAATTGATCTGACCCGCGCGGAATCAATCATGGAAATTGTTTCCGCAAAGACCGATAGAGGCAGGGAACACGCCGTTGGCCGCCTCGCCGGGGCGCTCGAACGTAAAATTCGGGATATAAATACATGCCTCGTGGAAACCCTTGCGCAGATTGAGCTTTTTCTTGATTACCCGGAAGATGAAATTGACGGCGTGCAAGATACGGAGGAAATGCTCTCGCCGGTCCGCGCCCCGTTGATTTGCCTCAGGGCGCTTGCCGCCGCCTGGCGGCGGGAACGGCTCTATCAGGAAGGCGCCCTCGTTGTTATCGCGGGCCGTCCCAACGCGGGAAAATCAAGCCTGTTTAATTTTTTCCTCCGGGAAGAGCGTTCCATTGTAACGGATATTCCCGGTACGACACGAGACTGGATCGAGGCGGCGCTTTCGCTTGAGGGCATCCCGGTACGTTTTGCCGATACCGCGGGACTCAGGGACAGCGCATCCGGTACGAACCCGCCCGATCCGGCGGAACGGATAGGCATTGAGCGAAGCCGCGGCCTTATTGCCCGCGCAGATATAGTTCTGTATCTTTTGGATGGTTCCGCCGGCATTACCGGTGAAGACCGGGAATTTGCCGGCATCGATACTGTTTCAGCGCCGGTATTGTTCGTCTGGAACAAGGCCGATATTGCGCGGGTGCCGGAAGGAGCGGCGGAATTACTGTGCGGCGGACCGCTCCATGAAATCAGCGCGAAAACCGGCGCGGGCGTAGAAGAACTGTGCGCAGAAATTGTCCGCCTTCTTGAGGGAGCCGGGGAAACGGCGGAACCGTCCGCCGCCGCTCCGGGAACCGTCCGCCAGAAGGAACTTATTGACGAAGCTGCCGCATCGGTGGCGGATGCGCTGGCGCGGGCCGGACGGAACGAACCCCTCGACCTCGTGGCCCCCGCGCTTCGGGACGCCATAAACGCCCTGGGGGAAATAACCGGCGATGTTTCCACCGCGGACATTCTTGAAACCATGTTCAGCCGTTTCTGTGTGGGCAAGTGATCCTTTCGGAGATGCCCATACCAGCAAGGCGCCGTTTTTATGTATGCGCCGCTGAGACAAATACTCCGGGCAGTATCATGGCAAAATATTCCAACAGTAGAGTTGTTTAGAAACCTCAGTTTCTAAACAACTCTATCTGTTTTCGGCCTGGCTTTTTTGGAGGGCGCCGTTCCGCACTTCGTAAACTACCGTATCATCACGGCGATAGCGCTCATAGGGTTCTTCCGGAAGGAAGGTATAAAAAGCCTGATCATAGGAAGGCATCAATGCGAGAAACCGGCGGCGTTTTTCCGGATCCAGTTCAAGAAGCACATCATCCAACAGAAGAACCGGATTTTTGGCGGTCATGGCGGAAAACCGGCTCGCCTGCGCGGAACGGAGAAGCAGGGCGAGCAGGCGGCGCTGGCCGGTGGAGGCGGTTGCGGAAAAATCACTTTCGCCGCGTACAAAAAGATAGCGATCCCGGTGCGGGCCCGAAAGGGTAAGCCCCTGGATTTTTTCCTGCTCCCGCTTTTCGGCGATGCGCCGCATAATTGCTTCAAAACCGGCTTCCTTCCAGGAAGGCAGATACCGGATCCGAATGCCGTCAATGCCGGAAACTTCGCCGTAAAGTGGACCAAAAAATGCGGAAAACTGCCCTGCCGCTTCTTCCCGTTTCCGCATTATGGAAAGGCCGTATTCCACAAGCTGAACATCAAGGGATTCAAGCACCCCGTCATCAGGCTTCTGGAACGCGCCTGCCTGCCGTAAAAATATATTCCGCGCTTTAAGCACCCGCCGGTACCGGCGCAGATCGTCCAGATACAGGGGATCACAAAGGCTTTGCGTCTGATCAAAAAAACGGCGGCGGCTTTCCGGCGGGCCGGAAACAAATTCCATATCCTCATGACAAAAAATAATGCAGGGAATTACCGTAAGCAGTTCTTTTCGGTCTTCAATGCTTTTGCCGTCAAGTTCAATGTGTTTTTTCCCACCCGCTATTTTTACTTTGATACATTCATACATGGGATCGTCAAAACGGGCCTCCACCAGGGAAGCGCTTTCACCGTTTTTGACCAGCTCACCGTCGCGGCTCCCCCGAAACGACGATCCATAAGCGCTGAAATACAGAGCTTCAAGAAAATTGGTTTTTCCCTGGCCGTTTTCTCCAACCAGAAAAATATCCCTGCCCCGGGTTTCCGTTTCTCCATCGGCAAGATTTCTGAACGAAGCCGTTTTCAGAGCGGCAAATATCATACAACAAACCCCACGCAGCCGTATCGCCGGGACAAACGGACCCTGGATTTACCGGGGAAAATTCCGGCGGCGCCCATACGCAGCGGCGTTACCGGATTTCCCCGCCCGCTGCCTCAGTCAATCTGCATGGGCATGACGATATGAAAAAAATTCCGCTCCGGAACCGGCTTTATGGTGATGGCCCGGTTCGGCTCGGAAAAGTGAATGCTTGCTTCATCTTCTTCCATCGCCTTGAACGGCTCTTCAAGATACTGATAATTAAGCGCGATTGAAATTTCGCCGCCTTCATAGGAACAGGGAATTTCTTCATCGGCAATACCCAACTCACTTTCCTCTGAAGATATGGTAACCTGGCCGGTCCCCACACCCAGATAAATACGCCGTGATTTTTGCTCCACAAGCAGGGCGACGCGCTTGAGGGCATCGATCATATCCGCACGGCTCAGGGTAAAAACATGGGCCTGGCTTTCGGGAATGACACGGCGATAATTGGGAAACTGCCCCTCAATAAGCACCGAAGAAAGCTGATACGTGCCGAACCGGACAAAAATTTGCTTGTCGGTTATGGAAATGCCGATAAGGCCCTCGTCTCCGGCTCGTTTTTGGACAAGATTAAGAATTTTTGGCGGAACAATAACCCCGGCAAAATCCTTTATCCCGCTGCCCGCCGCTTCCTCAACATAGGCAAGCCGCCGGCCGTCGGTCCCAACCATGATGATTTTGTCGTCCTGCTTCTCGCAAAAAACGCCGTTCATAAAATAACGGGTTTCATCATCAGAAACGGCAAAAACGGTCTGTTTTATCATTTCCTTGAAATTTTTTACCGGCATTTCAAAGAAATCACCGGCATCGACCGCAGGAAATTCGGGAAATTTGTCTGAAGCGATGCTTTTGAGCTGAAATTTGCTCTTTTTGTTGAGGGGTTTGATCATGATTTTAGAGTCAGACTGATCAAATTCAACCTCGCCATCGGGTATATTGTTCAAATAACCCAAAAATTTGTCCCCAAATACGGTCGTTGACCCCTCCCGTTCCACTGAAACAGGCATTTTCGTATCAAAATATACCTTCATGTCCGTTGACTTGATGGTCAACATCCCGCTTTGCGCTTCCAGATATATGTTTGACAAAATGGAAATGGCATTCTTGGACTGAATGATCTCCTGGGCGATGCTGATTTCCTTGAGCAATGCGCTCCGTTCACAGGTAAATTTCATGGCGTTCTCCTTACAACGTCTTTATTATATATATATTTAGTAATAGTGATAATAGGGGCCCCGGATATGTGGAAAACCGCCTGAAATCACTATGCAGCAACGAGTTATAGAATTCACAATGCGTTGATAACGCTCATTTTTTTTCCACAATTCAACAGGCCTCCCTCTTGTTCACAATTTATCACCGGGTTTCCCGCAGGTTATCAGCATACACGGCGGTGTTATGCCCAAAACGCCGTCCTTTTATCATGATTTTGCGAAATTTTCCTTTATAAGCCGGGTAAGCGTCTCGATGGTCTGATCCATGGTCGGGTCGGTTTTGTTTCGCTCTTCGATTCTGTTGCAGGAATGCATCACCGTGGAATGATCCCGTCCGCCAAATGCCTGGCCTATCTCCGTGGTTGAAAATTCGGTAATCTCCCTGGTTATGTACATGGCAAGCTGCCGGGGAAAAACGATATTTTGGGAGCGTTTTTTGCCTTTTATGTCAATATGGGACAGGGAATAATAATCGGCCACCACCTTGATGATAATATCTATGGGAAGATTTGTCTGTTTGGGTCCGGCAATGGCGTCCCGGAGCTGCTGCTGGGCCACTTCCAGGGTAATGGGTTTCCCAACCAGGTCCACATAGGCGATAAGTTTGTTCAGGGCGCCTTCCAGGTCCCGTACATTGGAAGAAATATGCCTGGCAATCAGATTGAGAACATCGTCCGGAATGATTTTGTTCTTTATTTCGCATTTTTTTTTGAGGATGGCAAGGCGGGTCTCATAATTTGGCGGATTAATGGCCATGTTAAGCCCCCACTCAAACCGTGATTTAAGGCGTTCGGCAAATTTTTTAAGTTCAGATATGGGACGGTCGCAGGTAAAGACCATTTGTTTTTTGGCATTGTGCAGGGCGTTGAAGGTATGGAACAATTCTTCCTGTGTGGTTTCTTTGTTTTCAAAAAAATGAATATCGTCAATAAGAAGGACGTCGGTATTCCGGTATTTTGCCTTGAACGCCGCCGTGCCTTTTTCCCCCCGTTCCTTGAGGGAGTCCACAAATTCGTTGGTAAAATCTTCGGCGGTATTGTAAATCACCTTGTGGCTGGAATTTTCGTAAATGTAGTTTCCGATGGCCTGCATGAGGTGCGTTTTCCCAAGGCCGGTCCCCCCATAGATAAGGAGCGGGTTATAGTTGGTGGTTCCGGGGTTCTTTGCCACCGCCAAAGCGGCGTTTGCTGGAAGGCGCTCTTCCCCCACCACATAGGTGTCAAAAGAATAGTCCAGGTTTAGCCTGGGATGGCGGTCTTTTTTCGGTTTGGCTTCCGGCCGCGGGGCGGGTTTCGGCGCCCGGCCGTCTTCCTTTTGTTCCGGTTTTTCCGGCGGGACGGCGGCCGTTTTGGGTTTGACTTCAAAATCGATGGTTAGGTCTTTCCCGCTCAGGTCTTTAAAGAGGCCCTCAAGGTATTCCTGATACCGTGGTTTTACCTGATCCTGGATAAAGACGGTCGGGACTTCCAGGGTGATTTTTGTTTCCGTGGACCTGGCCCAGTTTATGTTGGCAAGCCAATTCCTGTATTCAATCTCTCCCTTGTCCTTTTTTGCCTGCTCAAGTACGCTGTTCCAGAGAGCGTGATAATCGTCCCGTTCCGCCATGCTCATTGTCCCGCTTAAAATAATATCAACAACTTATCCACAAGTAAATGTTGAACAAAAAGATACTCCTGCACGTAAAAAAACCATCTTTTCCCCGTATTTTCCCGTGCGGTCAAAGGAGGAAAACATCATAAATCATTGTTATACAATGATTTATGATTACGCAAATCAGAACGCGGCAATTTTGGTTTGCGGGACCAAAAATCACCGGAAAACCATCAAAAACACATTATAGTTATCCACAGGTTATTCACTTTGCGCCACGGCAAAAGCGCCGCCAAACCCCGGTTTTCGCTAGTTTAACCCCGCCGCGTTTTTTTTGCAAGTGAGCGCGGCATTTTTTTCGGATGGTTTGGGTCTTTTTTTCAAATGAAACCGGACCGGAAAAAGGCCCGGCCGCGCCGCCGCCATGCGGCCACGCGCCGGGAAAGGTCTGTTTTGCCCGGTCTTGCCGCGATTGAAAAAGGTACGGCGATTGGGGTATACTCGTGGCCATGACAGCCAATTCAAACTATTCAGCCCAGAATATACAGGTTCTCAAAGGTCTTGAAGCGGTCCGCAAACGGCCCGGTATGTATATCGGCACGACCGGAATCGACGGCCTCCATCACCTGGTGTATGAAGTAGTAGACAATTCGGTGGACGAGGCCATGCAGGGCCACTGCGACGATATTCTCGTGGTGCTTGAGGGAAACGACATTGTACGGGTCGAGGACAATGGCCGGGGTATTCCCGTGGACGTACACCCTACCGAAGGGGTAAGCGCCCTTGAATTGGTTATGACCCGGCTCCACGCGGGCGGCAAATTTGACAAAAATTCCTACAAAGTTTCAGGCGGCCTTCACGGGGTAGGCGTCTCGGTGGTAAACGCCCTCTCCGAATGGTGCGAGGCGTTTGTCCACAGTAACGGAAAAATTTATACCCAGCGCTACCGGATCGGCGCCGCCCAGGGGCCTACCGCGGAAGCGGCGCTTCAGGCGCTGCCCTATGACGGCGCGGCAAAGGCGCGAGGTACGGTAATCCGCTGGAAAGCCGACGCCTCCATTTTTGAAACCATCACTTACAATTTTGACGCCCTCTCAAACCGGCTGCGGGAACTGGCATTTCTCAACAAGGGCCTCAAAATCACGATTCGGGACGAGCGGCTTTCTACCCCAAAAATCCATGAGTTCAGATTCGACGGCGGCGTACAGAGTTTTGTGGAGTACCTTAACGAAAATAAAACGGTGCTGCACCGCACGCCGGTTTTTATCGAAGGAAGCCGTGACGGCGTTGAAGTAGAATGCGCCATCCAGTACAACGACGGCTTTAACGAGATAATGCTTTCCTTTGTGAACGATATCAACACCCGCGAAGGCGGTACGCACCTCGTGGGGTTCAAGTCCGCGCTGACCCGCACCCTGAACGAATTTCTCAAAAAATCCAAACAGGCGAAAAAACTTGATGAATCCCTCACCGGCGACGATGTACGGGAGGGACTTACGGCGGTGCTTTCCGCAAAGGTGCCCGATCCCCAGTTCGAAGGCCAGACCAAGGGCAAACTGGGCAACTCGGAAGTCAGGGGCATCGTGGAGTCCCTGGTAAATGAGCAGCTGGAGCTGTATCTGGATCAGCATCCCGATGTGATTCAGGCGATTCTGGAAAAGGGCGTTCTGGCCGCCCGCGCCCGCATCGCCGCGCGGCAGGCCCGGGACGCCACCCGCCGCAAAAACGCGATGGACTCGGCGGGTCTTCCCGGCAAGCTCGCCGACTGTTCGGAAAAGGATCCCCGGATCTGCGAACTGTTCATCGTGGAGGGAGATTCCGCCGGAGGTTCCGCGAAAATGGGCCGGAACCGTCAGTATCAGGCGATACTTTCCCTGTTCGGCAAAATGCTCAATGTTGAAAAAACACGCATCGAAAAAGTGGTAACCAATGAAAAACTGCAGCCCATCATCGCCAGCATCGGCGCCGGCTGCGGAAATGAATTTACTGTTGATCGTATCCGCTATCACAAAGTTGTAATTATGGCGGATGCCGACGTTGACGGTTCCCATATACGCACCCTGCTCCTCACGTTTTTCTACCGGTACATGAAAGACCTTATTGAACAGGGCCACGTGTACCTCGCCATGCCGCCCCTCTACAAGGTGAGCTACGAGAAAAAGCATTTTTACGCCTACGATGACGCCGAAAAAGACCGTATCCTCGCCGAAGCGGGCCGGGACCCGGAAAAGGTACATGTACAGCGCTACAAGGGCTTGGGCGAAATGAACCCCGACCAGCTCTGGGAAACCACCATGGACCCTGCCCGCCGCAACATTATTCAGGTGCATCTTGACGACACCATCGAAGCCGAACGCATTTTTACCACCCTCATGGGCGAAGTCGTGGAGCCCCGCCGCCGTTTCATCGAGGAGAACGCGCTCTTGGTGAGTAATCTTGACGTATAAGATAAACAGAGTGTTTATCT
>JAITGJ010000238.1 GCA_031280705.1 Spirochaetaceae bacterium | reverse complement strand
TGCGCAAGGAACGCTGGGTACGGAATTTGACAGGATAAGCCAGGGAAGCGCTTGTAAGAAGAGGGAAAAGGGACATAAAAGCATTGCGTTGTTCCAAAACGCCGCCAACCTGGCGGCGGGACGAACCTTCGCAGCCATACGCCGGGCGGTTCCCCTGGTCCGGGGCGCGTATTGAACACGTTCCGGTGTTCAATACGCGCCCCGCGGCTCCGCCGGCAGGGCGGAGACGCGGAATCAGTTCCCCGCGCCCCCGGTCGCTTCGCGGTAGGCGGTACAGATCAGATTGTGGGCTTCTTCGGCTTCGTCGCTCACATTGTGCATCATTTCCATGTTGGTTGTGTATTCAAGGGGCAGTGTCAGGAACGCGCGGTATTCCGGACTGATGTATTCATCAGACGCAGAAAAAGTGCTGTAATATCCCAGATATTCAAAACACGCCGCGCCCCGTTCCGGGTCCAGAATATAGTTGAGGAACGCATGGGCCGCGGCGCTGTTCGGCGCGTTGACGGGGACAAAACCCGCCATAAGGCCGTAGCCGATTCCCTCTTTTGGGTACACCACTTTGAGGGCCGGGTTTTCCATCATTGCCATGGTTACCTGGCTTGTGTACATAACACCGACAGAAATTTCGCCGGAAAGCAGATCATCCTGGAGATTATCGTCCTTGATAAGCCGGATATTCGGCGCAAGGTCCAGCAGCATCTGCCCGGCGCGCCGGATTTCCGCAGCATTTTCGGAATTGTAGCTTGAGCCCATAATCTTGAGCGGAATGCCGTCAATCACCCGGTAATTCGCGGTAATGCCGATACTGTTGCGCAGCGAACTGTTCCAGAGGTCTGCGTACCCGGTAATATTGAGATTGACCCGCGCGGGATCGTACACAATAGTCTGCACGCCCGCGCCGTAGGGTACGGTATATTCGTCCCGGGGATCGTAAAAGACGCCCTGACACACCGGGTTAATGTTCCTGAAGCCGGGAATTTTTCCCTTGTCGAGTTTTTGTACCAGCCCTTCCGCGATGGCGACTTCGATAATATAGTCGTCAGCGATGACGAGATCGTAATCTCCGCCCTTCGCGGCCTGCAGTTTCGTCAGCATCGTTTCATCAAGATCAAAATTGATGTAGTTGACGCGGTACCCGGTTTCCTTTTCAAAACCCGCGAGGATTTCATCGGGAAACATTCCCTCCCAGGTGTAAAGGGTAAATACCTTTCCGGACCGGGAATTGCCACAGCCCGCAAACAATGCGGACAGCAGTAAAAGTGTGAGCAGTGCCATTTTTCTCATGCTGCTTCTCCTTTTAATGGAATTGATATGCTCTCTGTCCGCCGCGCCGCGCGTTTTGCTTTCCGGTCCGCCCTGCGGGGCAGGGCAAGACGTGCGGAAAGCAGGGCCAGCGCGGCGGTTGCGGCGAACAGTAAAGTACACAGGGCGTTGATTTTGGGCGTAACGCCGAATTTCATCTGCGTATAAATCCGTACCGGCAGGGTATTGGTCTCTACCCCGGTAACAAAAACGCTGATAATCACATCGTCAAAACTCATCGCAAAGGAAATAAGAATACCGGACACCACCGCCGGCATGATAAGCGGCAGGGTAATGTCGTAAAAGGCCCGCCACTCTCCCGCGCCCATAACCCGCGCCGCCTCCACAAAAGACGGATCAAGCCCTTCAAGCCGGGCCTTGACGAGAAGATACGGGTAGGGAATGCACATGGCGGTATGGGCAATCATCAGGGTAAGCATCCCAAAGGGAAGGGCGAGAAGGGAAAAGAACGCCAGCGACACCATCGCAAGAATAATTTCCGGCGTCATGATGGGAAGAATGGCGAGGAATTCCATCACTTTGCCCCCGGGAAGCCGCGCCCGGCTCATCCCCGTGGCGGCCAGCGCGCCAATGGCGGCCGCGGCAAAACTCGCCCCTGTTCCCAGTACCAGGCTGTTCCGCAGGGCCTCAAACAGGGCGCGATCCCGGAACATTTCGATATACCAGCGAAGGGAAAAACCGCTCCACACGGAACTGATCCGCGATGCGTTAAACGAATACACAATAACGAGCAGAATCGGCACGTACATCAAAAACAGTACCAAGCCAAGGTAAAACTTCTCTGCCGCCGTAAAAAACCGTTTCATACCAGCCCCTCCAGGTCCCCCGAAGCGCCGACATAGCGGGCGAGTTTCCGGTAGAAAAAAATGAAGAGGGATGTCATCGCCATCAGCACCACGCTGAGCGCCGCGGCAAACGGCTGGTCGTGGACTTTCATAAGCTGCTCCTGAATGACATTGCCCACCAGCACAACCTTGCTGCCCCCCAGAATGTCGGCAAGGAAAAACAGCCCCATAGACGGAATAAAGGTAAGGATAATTCCCGAAAGAAGCCCCGGCATGGTAAGCGGCAGGGTTACGGTAAAGAACGCCCGCGCGGGACCGGCGCCCATTACCCGCGCCGCTTCAACAAGATTCCAGTCCATCTTTTCCGCGCTTGCGTACACCGAATAGATCATGAAAGGAAGCAGCGCGTATATCATCCCGCACACCACGGCTTCGTATGTGTAAAGCAGCCGCAGCGGTTCGCGGATAAGGCCGAGCGTCATCAGAATTTTATCCAGTACTCCGTTGGAGCGAAACACGATGATCCAGCCATAAAGCCGCATAAGGGAACTGGTCCAGAACGGGATAATAAGAACCAGCATGACGATATTGCGCCAACGGGCCCTGAGCCGCGCCATAAAGTAGCCAAAGGGATACCCCGCCAGAATTACCGCGCCGGTGGAGATGAGGGCCAATTTAAGGGACTGTACAAAGGTAGAAGCGTATTCAGGTATCCCGATACGGGCGTAATTCCGCAGGGTCGGCTCAAAACGCACCCCCCAGAATCCCCCGCGCTGGAGAAAACTCAACACCGCCATATAAACCAGCGGGCCCAGCACAAAAATAATGGTAAAAATATACAGCGGAAATGCCATGAGAAACGCGGGGCCGGTACGCCGGTGCGCTTTGCGGCGGGCTGGCGAATATTCGCCTGGCGAATATCCGCCTTGCGGTTTCCCGCCGGGCAGGTTTCCGTCCGGCGATGCATCGCCGCGCGACACGCCGCCTGGCGGGGCGCCGCCCTCCCGCTCAACGCCTGTCCGGGTCCCTTCCGGCTCCCGGGGCGCTTCTAACCCGTGGTCCGGGGCGCTCACCCCGCGGCCTCCATGTATACGCCGGGCGGACGGACAGAACCGTCGCCCCCCTGGAAAGAAGCTCCCGCCGAATCATCATCCTCAACAACAACCGCGTGTTCCGCGGCCCAGCTTACCCGTACGGCATCACCTGAGCGGAGGCCCGAGTCCATACCATGACGGCTGGCCACCACCTCTTCCCCGCTTCCGGAAAGGACCGCGGTAATCCGTAACTGGCCGCCGGTAAAACTTTTCCCCGTAACCCGCGCCGGAAGCCCTTCGGTCCCGTCCAGAGTCATATTCACCCACTCCGAGCGCAGGGCAAGCGTTTTCCCATCCGTGCGGATGATATTCGCGCTCCCCACAAACCGGGCCACAAAGGCGGTACGGGGATGTTCATAAATATCGACCGCCGTCCCCAACTGCTCAAACCGTCCGCCGCGCATCACGGCGATCCGGTCCGACATGGTAAGGGCCTCTTCCTGATCATGCGTTATATAGATAAAAGTGATGCCAAGCTGTTCCTGAAGTTTTTTAAGCTCAACCTGCACCTGCCGCCTGAGCTGCAAATCAAGCGCGCCCAGCGGTTCATCAAGAAGCAGGACTTTGGGCCGGTTCACCAGGGCGCGGGCCACGGCGACCCGCTGTTTCTGTCCGCCGGAAAGCTCTCCCGGCGTGCGGCGCCCGTAACCGGCCAATTGCACCATTTCCAGCGCTTCCCCCACAAGCCGCCTGATTTCCGCGCGGCTCCGTCCCTGGATTTTAAGGCTATAGCCAACATTGGCCGCAACGGTCATGTGGGGAAACAGGGCGTAATTCTGAAAAACCATGTTGACATCCCGGCGGTGCGGCTCAAGCGCGGTAACGTCCCGCCCGGCGATAAAAACCCGTCCCGCATCAGCCTCTTCAAGCCCGGCGATAATCCGCAGTGTGGTGGTCTTCCCGCAGCCGGAAGATCCCAAAAGCGTGATAAATTCCCCCGCGTCAACGGTGAGATCAATGCCCTTGAGCACCTCAACGGCGCCGAACCGCTTGGAAATGCCTTCCAGCCGAAGCAACTCCTGCCCCACTCCATCGCTCCTTTTGATAGGGGTCCGCCCGGCCAAACACGGACCGGTACGGGAGCATAATCGTCAAAGCAGTATAAATTCCGGCTGTTTGTGTGTCAATAGACCAAAACGCTTTAGGGCATCTCTAAAAACTTCAGTTTTTAGAGATGAACCGCTTAAAAATGCGTGTTTCGCAGCCCGTAGGGCGAGAAACCGCAAGGGAACCTCTGAAAACAACCGGTTTTTAGAGGTTC
>JAITGJ010000236.1 GCA_031280705.1 Spirochaetaceae bacterium | reverse complement strand
GAACCTCTAAAAACCGGTTGTTTTCAGAGGTTCCCTTGCGGTTTCTCGCCCTATGGGCTGCGAAACACGCATTTTTAAGCGGTTCATCTCTAAAAACTGAAGTTTTTAGAGATGCCCTTATATAATTTTGCGGCGGCATTTCGCTGACCTGACCGGCTGCGGACTTTTGGTCCGGGAAACAAGTCATTCAAAAAGAAATTTCCCCATCTGCGGAGACTTGTTGAATAACCAGCCGGGTGATTGGACTTGTTCCATTGTTTGGCAGCTTCCCCTAAAAGCGGGCGGGCTTTTCGAGCGTAATCGCTTTTGCCGGGCAGATTTCGTGGCAGCAGTAACAGCGAATACAGGCGCGGTGGTCAATAATCATGCGCCGCGCCGCGCCGCCCTCTTCAAGACGGATTGCGCGCGACGCGCAAATCCGCGCGCAGTCGCCGCAGCGCACGCAGATTTCGTCCTGGATGCGGGGACGCTTCTCCGCGCGGGCGCGGATTTTGCGGAGCGGCGGCAGAAAAAATTCCGCAAGCTGACCGCCCGCGCGCCTGAACGGTATTCTTTGAAAATCGCTCACGGCCATATCCGCCGGGGTAAGCGCGGGAAAAACGATCTGTTCCGTTCCGGTAAGCCAAAGCCCCCGGTCAAGCGCCTCCCGGTTTACGGGAATTTCACGCGGCGGGTACCCCACCATCATGCAGGCCGCCATATCCAGCGCCAGAAGGTTTGCCGACGCGAGCGCCGCGCCAATGTGCCGGGGATACCCCGCGCCCGGCCCCGGTCCCTCCATGCCCGTTACCGCGTCCATCAGCGCGTAGTCCGCCTGCACCGCCACGGCAAGGTCCACCAGCATGGCCGCGAATTGTTCACGGCGGGGAAAGCGCACGTGCCACACGCTTTTCTGGACCGATGGCACCAGCCCAAAGAGGTTTTTGATCGCCCCGGTAAAATACAAAAGTTCATGCGTCTTGAGCTTAGGGAGGCTGATGATGACGTCCGCCGCTTCCACCGCCGCGCTCACGATGAAGTGCTTCACCATTTTCCCCTCAGGACAGGAGAGTCCCACCGTCCGCGCGGTAAAATCCACCCATTCCGCCCCGTAACGGAGCGCCGCCGCGCCGAGGCCGGACTGTTTCGCCTGGAACCCCGGGGGCTGGACGCCCGGACTGTCCCCCACAAGCACCCGCGCGGCGCCCCGTGCGCGTACCAGCCGGATTGCCGCCGCGAGAAACGCCGGATGCGTGGTAATCGCCCGTTCGGGCGGCGCGTCCCGCACGATATTCGGCTTCAACAGCACGCATTTGCCCGTCACGGAAAGCCCGCCCGCCGCGTCCACCGCCTCTGAAAGCGCGCGGTAAACAGCTTCCTCCCCGTAGTCCGCGCACCGTATAATGGCGACACGGCTGTCCGCGCCCATTCCCCTGCTCCGCTCCATGCGGGACACTATACCGCGCATCGTTCCCGCCCGCTACCCCGTATCTCCCCAAAGTCTTCGCGTTTTGGGCAGGGGCAGCCTTGCCCCCCGGCGGCGAAAATCGTACATTAGAGTTATTCGGAAACTGCGTCAACTTGGCGAAGCTTCCGAATAAATTCCGTTTAAAAAGGGTAAAATGCGCTGCGTTTAGGGTGCTGCAGTGCATTTTACGGAGACTTGTCCGATAACCGGCCGGGTGGCGAACAAGTCCATGATACTATAGCAAGAGAGAGAAGAGGCCCCGCTATGCTTTTCAAATCAACCAACTCGGATACGTCCCCCGTTTCGTTCAAGGAAGCGGTTCTTCGCTGTTTGCCGGACGGTGGACTTTACGTTCCCGCGTCGCTTCTGGACCTGAGACAGTTTTTCGTCTACATGAATTCCGGCGCAACGTACCCGGAGTTGGTTTCCGCGATTGCGCCGCTTTTGCTCCAGGGCGAAATGAATCCGTATTCCGCCTCGCGGGTAGCGGAGAGCGCGTTCAACTTTGAGCCGGAACTGGTACCGTTGGATGATCATTATTCCCTGCTCACGCTTTACAACGGCCCCACCGGTGTTTTCAAGGATTTTGGCGTCGCGTTTCTTGCCGCGGTGCTTGAGGAATTGCTCAAACATTCAGCCGGGGCCATGGTGATTTCCGCGGGCCGGGGCGATACCGGGGTGAGCATTGCCTCCGCTTTTGCCCGCCGCCGGGGCATTACCAACGTCATTTTGTACCCGCCCGGCCCCATCCGGGGGCTCAAACCGGCGGATTTTGTGCCCAACGGCGGGAACGTTATCCCTATTCAGGTGCGGGGGACGTTTGACGATTGTCAAAATCTCGTCAAGGCCGTGATTAACGACCGGCCCTTCGCCGAGCGGTACGGGGTTACCTGCGCCAACGCGATCAATATCGGGCGGCTTTTGCCGCAGGCGTTGTACTATTTATACGCCTTTATCAAGGTGAAAAAGCAGATCCAGGGGGACCTGATTTTCAGCGTTCCGTCCGGGAATTTCGGCAATTTGATCGCCGGGCTTTACGCCTGGAAATTCGGCATGCCGGTAAATGGATTTATCGCCGCCATGAACGGGAATGAGCCGTTTGGGTCCTGGCTCCGGGGCGGGCGCTTTGTCCCCCGGCCCGCCGTCAGCACCAAATCCCCGGCGCTGGACATTTCCAGCCCCGCCAACTTTGAACGCCTCGCCGCGTTTTATCAGGAGTCCCCCGTCGTGATGCGGAACATGGTCTATCCCGCCGCCGTTGACGACCGCGCGACGCTCGCGGCCATGGAAAAGGTTTGGCGGCAGTATCAGGTGATTATCGACCCCCACGCGGCGGTTGCCTTTGCGGCGGCGGAACAGCTTTCAGAAAATTTTGATCCGTCAAGCCACGTGGTAGTATTGGCGACGGGCCATCCGGCAAAGGAATCCCAGACCGTACTGGAAGCCACCGGTCAGCATATCAAGATGCCGCATGGACTTGCCCTGCTGCACGAACCGGCGGATCCCATCGCGATTATCAAACCGGACCTCACGGCACTGGAAGGCGCCATCGCAAGCTGTTTATAAGGCGGCGCCGCCAGAGCCGCGTGTCAGAGCCATGCGCCAGGCTGCCGCATAAAGGAGATGGTCTTGAAAAAATACGGTTCCCGCTTTCTGCCGGTGGCGGCCCTCGCGCTCTTTGTGTCCGCCGCGGCGCTCCCTGCGGAAGAAAGCGTGCCCGCACCGCCGTCCGGCGCGGGCACGGAGCGAACGGGTACGGACGCGGCGGAAGAAGCGGCCCTCCCGGCCGGCGCAGCCCAGCCGGGCGTGAACGGTTCGGGGAACGGGGACGCCGCGCCGGGGACGGAGACGGACGGCGGCGCGGCGGCAGCGGCGGCAGCGGCGGTCATGGAGGCCGCGCCGCATAAAGCGGAGGGGCTTTTCCACCTCGCCTATTTTTGGCAGCGCATGGCCGCGGCGCTCGGGATCCTTGTGGTGCAGCTTATCGCCATCTGGCTTATCTGGCACTACTTTTTCTCCTGGCTTGCCAAAAAGATTGTGGAGTGGGGCCGGGAACGCCTGAAGCCCTTCAGCATCAAAAAGATAAAACTGCTCACCGTGGCGCAGATGCTTAACATCATCGCGTTTGTGGTCAACGTGCTCAAATATGTGGTAACCGCGTTTCAGCTTTTTATTACCCTGCCGGTGATATTCAGCCTGTTTCCCCAGACCCGGCATCTTGCGTCGCAGCTTTTCGGCTACATACTCAATCCCCTTAAAAGCATTGTTCTGGAAACCATCGGCTATATTCCAAACCTTATTACCATTGCAGTAATACTGTGGGTTATGCGTTACGCGATACGCGCGCTTAAATTTTTCGCCGCACAGATAGAGCGGGGCCGCCTCGTTATCAACGGGTTCTATCCCGACTGGACCTGGCCCACGTTCAACATTCTGCGCGCGCTGATTTACGCATTTACGGTCGTACTGATCTATCCGTACCTCCCCGGTTCTGGCTCGCCCATATTCCAGGGGGTTTCCGTATTTGTCGGCATTATTCTGTCGATGGGGTCATCGTCTGCCATCGGAAACATTATCGCCGGCATGGTGATAACGTATATGCGGCCATTCAAAATCGGCGACCGCATCAAAATCGGCGATATTACCGGGTTTGTGGAAGAAAAATCGCTTATCGTAATCAAAATCAGAACGCACAAAAATGAATATGTTACCTTCCCCAACACAATGATCCTGAGTTCCAGCATCACAAATTATCAGACATCCATTGAAGGAGAAACAGAAACGCTGATTTTGTATGCCGATGTTACCATGAACTACCAGATTCCCTGGCGGCAGGTGCATGAAATCATGATAAACGCCGCGCTCCAGACAGAGGGCATTGAAACAGATCCCCGGCCCTTTGTGCTACAAACAGCGCTGGATGATTATTACGCCCGCTATCAAATCAACGCCTACACACGGGATGCCGCGCGGATTCCCGCCATTTATTCGGGACTGTACCAGCACATTCAGGACGGTTTTGCCGGCGCGGGCATTGACCTGACCGCCCCGGCATACCGGCTCCTCCTCCCGCCGGAAAGCCACCACCCTCCGGCGGCGGCACGCCCGGCCAGGGACGTTGATTCCAAAGAAAAGCGGT
>JAITGJ010000109.1 GCA_031280705.1 Spirochaetaceae bacterium | reverse complement strand
TTCTCCAGCGCTTTTACCCCCGCCGGAACCCATGCCGCCTGGGGAACCGGCAGAGGCTCAGGCACCAGCAAGACACCGGTCGACCCAGCAACAAACGACTGGTGGAAAACCGGCACCACAAAAGGTACCACACTGCCGGCATTGTGGTTTGAGTAACAACAGCCGCTCTGCCCCAGCGCCCGCGGCGTTGGGGCAGGCAGCGGTGCAATGCGCTTTTTTTAAGCGCTTATAAGCACGTTGACGGCATTCCTTGCGATCGGTTAGAGTAACACATTCGATACGGCCATAATCGCCGGTGTGTTAAGTTCAACCGAAACAGGGGTTAAAGAGGAGTTGGCGTGCGATTTGACGATAAAACCACGAATAATGACGCCTCCGCGCGCGGTATATGCCGGGCGGTACGCGCCGCGGCGTTGCTCGTTTTTCTCCTCCTCGCGTCTTATGCCGGGGCCCAGTCCACTCACGAAGATCTCTTTATCGCGCCGTGCGCGGCGCTACTCTTCTCCAGTGATTACGGCTTCGCGCCGGGCGGCGGCGTTACCCTGGGCGTGGGTGAAGGAGCCGCGCTCGGCCTACAGGTTCTGTACGCCGTGGACGCGGTCTCGCTCAATATTCTTGAGATGGCGTTCTTCTTTCGCCTCTACCTGCCCTTTGCGCGCGGTTCCACCGGGCCTTTTCTCCAGCTTCTCGCCGGGACCGTTCTGTTCGGCCTTAACGGGCCGCCCACCCTCCCGGCCGGGGCGGGATCTTTTTCCGCGGCGGGAGCGTTTGGATGGCGGTTCCCGCTCGGAGCGCACTTTTATATCGAACCCATGGTGCGGGCGGGGTATCCCTATCTTGCCGGGGGCAGCCTGTCCGCCGGGATGCGATTTTAGGAGAAACGGCCGCGCGGCCCTGCGATAGGGCTAACGCCCAACGGGTTTGGCCCACTCCGGGACTGCGCCGCATTACTCTTTGCCCGATTCGAGCAGTTCCACTTCCGCAAGGATAGCCGCCGCGCGCCGGAATTTCTGCGCCGCGAGCGCAAGGCCGCTGCGCAGCGCCGGCGTTTTTTCGGTAAGTTTTTCAATATTGGCAAGGCCGCCGTGCCGCGCGCCGGCTGCCGGCGCAGTTTTACTGTCGGCGGTAAAACCGCCCGTCAGGTTCACCATTACGTTTATTGCCCACTTCGCCTGCTCAACAATGGCCGCCGCCGTCTCGCCGCATTCTTCCATAATGAGTTGTATTTTGCGGCGCTTGACCGGCTGGCTGGAAAGTTCGCCGTTTATCTGATCGTACCGTTTGCCAAGGCTGCCGCCGGGACTCAGGGACTGATCGAGGTGTTTTATTTTTTCATCCAGCCGGATAAGTTCGTTGTAGGCTTCGTCAAATTCAAGCCGGTGTTCCGGCCGGGAAAATTCGCCTTCCACCATGATGGGACGAAGCGCCGGATTGAGTTCCTTGAGAAATACCGCCGACGCAAAGGTGAGCAAAAATTCCAGGCTTTCCGCGCGGGGACACACCAGGCCCCCCGCGTGTCCGCCTTCCGGGGAGCCGCCCAGAACGGCGCGGGGCGTGTCCCCAAAAAAGTCGTGGTACATATTTTGCAGTTCCCGGCGGCGGCGCTGGCTGAAAAAAAGAAATAAACTGTCATCCACATTTTTTCGCCAGTGTTCCCGGTACACGGTAAACCAGTCTTCGCCGCCGGTCATCGGCTGGGGAACAAGCGAATTGTCGCGCGCGGCAACGCGGGCTATCTGGGTAAGGGGTACCTGCCGGTTGAAGGAACGAATCATCGCGATAGCCGTTTCCGCCTGGGTAAGCAGCCTTTTTGTTTCGGTTTCGATATTGAAATCCACGGCGGCGGCCTCATCCTGCAAAATAAAAACAAACAGCGAACTTAAAAGCGCCATGGATGGAATTTCTTTCAGTGATGACAGCACATTGTTCAGGCTGCCAAGGGCGTCCCGGATAACCGGCGCGGAGCAGATTTTGCCGCCCGCCGCGTCATCAGGGGCAAACGCGAGCAGGAGGCGGTCGTACAGGAATGACGCAAGCTGTTTGAGGCAGACCAGAGACCGGGCGTTGGCGTACATGGTAAGGCGCTGTTCTTCGGTAATCATTCCCAGCGTTTCCTCAAGCGCGTGCAGGGCCGTCTGCCTGATGGCGGATTCCGCCATGCCCGGATTGCGTTCGCCGATCCGGTCCGGGCTGGTTTCGTCCACGAGCCGCGCGTGAATATCCGGCATTTCCAGGGACCCCAGAAATACGAAAAAATCACCCTTGTTCCGGTTGAATCCCGTGTCCAGCGCCTTGAAAAAAAAACGGGAGCTGTCCCGCAATTTGGCAACGGCGTTGTAAAAATCCGGAAGCAGTATGTTCCGCGCCGCCTGGTAAAGCCGGGGAACGCGCTGTTCCAGCGCCTTGCCCATCCAGACAAGCTCCGAATTCTGGAACGCTTTGACGGGGCTTTGGGCCCTGAAAAGGCCCACAATAAAATACCAGATGCGGCTGTACCAGGGAAGTTTGGCATAACGGGTTTCCATATCGGCGGATTCTTCCCCGGCCTGCTCCTGGTAAAGCGGTTCTTTGGAAATAACCGACTGGCTTTCCAGTTTTTCCAGAAGTGCCCGCCGTTCGTCCAGCCCCAATCCCTGGGCCAGCCGGTCCAGATGCCCGCTTTCATTCATATTTTTATTGTACTGGTTTACCGGGGGATTATGCAAACGGCGCGTCCAACCGCAGAGGGGCTTGGGCACTTCACTTTCCGCACAAACCGGCGTATGCTGTACCCATGGACGAGCGGAAGAAAGAAATCCGGATGCTGGAAACGCGCAATCGTGAAAATGCAACCACGATAGAAACGTGCCTGGAAAAACTGGGGGCGTCTCTGGTACCGCGTCTTGACGGCGGAAGCGAAGAATATCACGCGCTCCAGAAAGAAATCGCCGGTTCCGGGGAAGCGATACGGGGCGTTACGTCAGATGTCGAACGGCTCAAGGCGCTGGACGGGGAAATTCGTAACCGCGAGCACGATCAGATCGAAGAAGACCGGGCAATTTCACGGCTCTATGCCCGCATCGGGGAACTCATTATGGAGTACGATGAGTACAGCGCGCTTACCGCGCCGTTCCGGGCGCAGGCGGATACGCTTGTACCGAAAATCAATTCCCTCAAAATGCGCCTTGACGCGCTGGAAGAAAAAAGCGACAACGTATTTGCCCGGATCGGCCGGGGAGCGCAGGGCATAGTGCTCCGCTCGTTTCTGATAAAAAATCAAAACAATCTGGAACGGATTTACGCCGCGGCGGGAGAGCATTTTGTGCTCCGGAATGGGACGCCCGAACCGGCCCGCCCCGTGGACGAAGCCGGCGGCGCGGTACGGGAAACGCTGGACAGAATTACCGCGTCCCGGAAAAGCCGGGACGCGGCGGCGCAGGAATTGGCGCTGCTCCGCGAAGAGCGGCGGCGGATCAACGAGGCCCTTGCCGCGGAAGGCGGCGCGGCCCGCAAAATACAACTGCTGGAAAAAAATATCAGCCGCGCACGGGAAGACTTGGCCGCCCTCTACCGCCGCGCGGGCGGGGAAGCGGAAACCGGGGAAGGCCCCGGGGCGGAACGCCGCGGGGAAATGCTGGAGGCGGCTGATATTGAGGCGCTGGAACAGATACGCCGGCTGCGGGACGCCGTGCGGCTCAACGGGCAGCGCATCGGGCGGCTTGAGACAGCCATCGCCATTGATGAGACAAACGCCGATATCGCAAAAATGGAAGAGGCCGTGAAAGAACACCGCCGCCGGATTCAGGAAAGTGAAAACGCCGCCGCGAATCTCGAGCGCCTGATTGCCCGCTCCCGTGAGCGTGTGGAAACGCTTTCGCGGGAACTCGCGGACGCGCCGGGCGGCGCGGAAGACCCGGCGGAAGACAGCGGCGGGTGAAACGGCACAGGGCATGACCAGCGTACCGTGGACGCGGCACCGCGGCGCGGTTTGCCCATGCCCGGCGAAAGCTGCTTAACAACTGAGGTTATTAAACAACGCTAAGGAAGCACTGATTTATTCAACCGGGAATAAATCAGTGCTACTTTAAGGTGATTCACTGGAAAGCCGCGCGCCTCCGTTTCTGGCCGCGGCGGCTCCCCGTTTCAGAAAATAGACTTTTATCATTGCTTCGATAATTTTGTCGTAGTTGACGGTTTTCCCGTTTTCAAAAAATGTTTTTTCATGCAGAAATATATACTCCGTTCCCCACAGCCTGTTGGCGCGTTTCGGCGCGGAGAACCATCCTGATGGAACGCCTTCGCTGTCGTGATTGATGATGCCTTTCATGCGGCCATGCCCCCATACCCGCATTATCGGCGCGGCGTCCGGTGTACTTGACCGCCGGGCCGTTCCCGGACCCTTCCGGCAGGGACCGGTCCCTTTGCCGCATAAGCGCCCAGAGACCGCCCGCTCTGTGCGCCGCGCCGGGACGCCGTATATGAACAGGCTCTTAGACCAGGGTCCGGGCGATACGCACAATATCCGCAAAAACACCGGCGGCGGTTACGGAAGCGCCCGCGCCGGGGCCCCGGATAACCATGGGGAGTTTTGAATAGCGGTCCGTGGTTATCACCACGATATTGTCGGCGTCCACCAGCGGGTAAAACGGGCTGCCGCCGTCTTCTTCCCGGAGGCGGATGGCGGCGCCGCCGTCCGCGATAACCGCCACATAACGGAGGACGTTCCCCGCGCGCGCCGCCCGCTGCCGCCGCTCCTCAAACGCGGCGTCTGATTTTTCAAGCTCCCGGAAAAACGCCTCCACATCAGCCGCCTCAAAACAGGAAACGGGCAGAAGCGGCTCAATGGCAACATCTCCGGCCTCAAGCGGCATGCCGCATTCCCGCGCGAGGATCAGCGCCTTGCGCGCGGCGTCCATCGCGTTAAGATCGTCCCGGGGATCGGGTTCGGTGTAGCCGGACGCTTTCGCTTCCCGGACCAGGGCGGAAAATGGTTTTGAGCCGTCAAAATTGTTAAAGATAAAACTCAATGTCCCGGAAAGCACCGCCTCAATGCGCCGCACCGTATCGCCCGAATAGGAAAGATCCCGCAGGGTGGAAATAACCGGGAGCCCCGCGCAGACGGTGGTTTCGTAAAGATAGGGGATGCCCCGTTCTCGGGAATACGTGGTGAGCGTCCGGTAATACGCAAGGGAAGCGGCGTTCGCTTTTTTGTTCGGGGTAACAACGGGAATGGCCGCGGCCAGCAGGGCGGCGTAATTTTCGGCCACGCCGGAATCCGCCGTACAGTCGCAAAACGCCGTGTTGGGAAGATTGTACGCTTTCATCCGCCGGGTAAATTCCTCAAGCGTATAGGGCAGCGACGCGTCCGTCGGCGCGGCGGATTCGGAACGGATCAGGTCCTTTACCCCGGCGGGATCCAGCCCGTCCGGATTGAAGATCATCCGCCGGGAATTGGCGATACCCGCGATATTGATACGGATATGCTCCTCCCCGGCAAGGACTTCCCGGTGGGCCGCAATCTGGTCCACGAGCGCGCCGCCGATAAGACCGATACCGGCCAGAAAAAGATTCACCGAACGCATGCCTTCAAGGAAGAACGCTTCGTGGATGGCGTTGACGGCGCGCTTTTCGTCCTGCCGGGAAATAACCGCCGAAATGTTTAACTCAGACGATCCCTGCGCGATGGCGACAACATTCACGCCGTTTCGGCCCAGGGCGTGAAAAACCTTCCCGGCAATGCCGGAACTGCTTTTCATGCGGGAACCCACCACGGCGACAATCGAAAGGCCCGGCTCCACCACGGGACTTTCAATAACGTGCGCGGCAATTTCCTGCCCGAATTCTTCCATAAGGGCGGCCGCCGCGGCGTATGCCGAAGCGGGATCAACCGCAAAGCAGATGGAATATTCGCTTGAACTCTGCGTAATAAGGATGACGTTAATGCTTTTCCGCGCGAGCGCGCCGAAAAGCCGCGAGGAAAATCCCGCGACGCCCATCATGCCGGACCCCTGAAGGCGGATCAGGGTAACGGAGGAAAGGGAACTGATGCCCCTGATGGGCCGCTTGCTTTCCGGCGCGTTACGGGAGATCAGCGTGCCGGAGCCGGAAGGATTAAAGGTATTGAGAATCCTGATGGGAATGTTTTTTTCCAGCGCCGGGCGCACCGTGGGCGGGTAAAGCACCTTCGCGCCAAAGTGGGACAGTTCCATTGTTTCCACATACGAAATGGCGTCAATTTTGAAAGCATTCTTGACAAGGCGGGGGTCCGCGGTAAGAATGCCGTCCACATCGGTCCAGATTTCCACACATGCGGCTCCCAGGGCGGCGCCGTAAATGGCCGCGGAAAGGTCCGAGCCGCCGCGTCCCAGCGTTGTGGTGGCGCCTTCATCTGTCGCGGCGATAAAGCCCGCGGCGATCTGGAGGGCGGGGCGCCCGGCAAGGTACGCCGTAATGCGGGCCGCGCTTTCTTCGCTCCGCCAAACCGCCGCGCCGTAGTGGTCGTTGGTGCGGATAACCTCGCGGCTGTCAAGGTACTCCGCTTCGCACCCGGAGGCGGAAAGAAACCGCGCCAAAATGAAGGCCGAACAGCGTTCGCCAAAACTCATCACATAGTCGAGGATGCGGGGGGAGAGTTCCCGGACAATGAATACGCCGTCAAGAATATGCGCAAGATCGGTAAAAAGCCCTTCGATATAGGTGCAAACAGCCGCGCGGTCTTCGTCACGGAGGAGTTCCCGAACGAGAAGCAGGTGGCGCTCTTTGAGCGCGGCGCCGTCTTCCGGCCAGCTTCCGTCCCCGGCCGCGGCTTTCCGGGCGGCGGCGATGAGGGCGTCGGTAACGCCCGACATGGCGGAAACAACCACCAGGCGCACCTCGCCCGCGCGTCCGCCGATAATACCGGCGACACGCTGAAAAGCAATGGCGGAACCCATTGAGGTGCCGCCAAATTTGAGCACAAACATAAAAATCCCCCGGATATTTATGGAGAATCCGCGTGCCCGCGCGCTTCTCCCGGCCCTTGAGTAATACGCTTTTTTGCGCCGGTTTTCAAGGCCCCAGAGCAGAGGGTTTGCTCTACGAGACGTGTGGAGCAGCCTTCGGCCCCGCTCCGGGGCCTTGGCCCCCGGTGAAGCGGCATGGAGGCCGCTTTTAGGCATGCTTGCGGCGCGGTCCCCCGTTATGATACGATGACCGCATGATTGGTTTTCCGGGCAGAGGTGATTTTTGATCATTACAGGCATGGGGTTCGCCGGATTATCGTTTTTTTTATCCGTGCTTTTGGTGGCGCTGGTCCTTCACATTTCCCGGCGCAAGTCATGGTACGACCGGCTCGATGAGCGAAAAATCCACTTTGGCAATGTGCCCCGGCTTGGGGGCGTGGGTTTTTCCCTCGCCTTTATCATCGTCTCGGTGGTGATAAGCCTCGCCGTGCCGGAGGAAGGCTACGGGCTGCGCTTTCTCCCGGTTGTCGCCGGTATGATCATCGTGCTGTGCATCGGCGTCATGGACGATTTTAGTCCTCTGCCGCCGCGCATCAAGCTGGTGTTTCAGTTTATTGCCGCGCTTCTGGTGGCGGTTCCCGGCTACACGTTTCACCGGTTCTTTTTTTTCGACATCGGCGGGTTTGGGGAGCTTGCCCCGTGGATCAGTTATCCGGTTACCGTACTGTGGCTGGTCGGGATGACCAACGCGGTGAATTTTATTGACGGCGTGGACGGGCTTTCAGGCGGCATTTCCCTGTTGAGCGCCGCGACGTTCGGGTTCATTTCCCTGGTACTTTCGGATAACGGCGGCGTACCCCTCCTGTCATTTTCCCTGGCGGCGGCGCTCGCCGGTTTTTTGGTGTTCAACCTTCCCCTGCCCGGCGCAAAGATTTTTATGGGCGACGGAGGGGCGCTTTTTTTGGGATTTACCCTGGCTTTACTTCCCCTGGCGGACCGGGGCGGCGACATGCTCACGCTTCCGCTCCCGTATGCGGCGGCGCTGCTTTTTATCCCGATTCTGGATGTTACCGCCGCGGTGTGGCGGCGGCTTCGGGATGGACACCCGGTGGACAGGCCCGACCGGGGACACGTGCATCATAAATTAATGAACCTGGGCCTTGACGCGAAAAAAATTGACGCGGTGCTCTGGAGCCTTCAAATAATGATGGGCGCGCTTGTTTATATCGCGGTAAAAACGCCGGGGCCGCGGTCCGTCGCCATTCTTGCCGCGGCGTACCTTTCGGGCGTTGCCTTTTTTTCCGCCGTTCATTTTATGAACCGCGCGGCAGCCGCCAGAAAAAAGGCCGCACGGGGAAACAGGAACGATGCTTAGAGCCTATCATTGTTAAAAATCGAGGATTCATGCCGGGCGCGGTCAGCGCATTTTGCGGAGACTTATTCGATAACCAACCGGGTTATTGAACAAGTCCAATGCTTAATTTTCAATTTTTTCTGCCGGTGTATTTTTCCACAAAGCCCGCGGGCCGGTAGGTCATTTTGGCCTGACGAAGCCCCTCATCGCCCAGGTCCTGTTCCCGGTTAATGTGGCGGTACCAGACGGGCAGGGACGCGGCAAAGTCCTGGTTCATGTACTGGTAAATGCCCTTGTATTCGTCGATCCCCTTTTCAAAGTGAATGGCGAACGCGCGCCCCCGGGCAAGGCTTTCTCCCAGGCACCAGGCGGCGGCGCGGCCGTTTATGTACCACACCGCGCCGCGCAGGTTCAGTTCCGGGGCAAGCGCCAGCGCCTCGGCCGCCGCGTCATAATCCCCCGCGCCGCTCCGCCCCGCGCGCCACCGGTCCAGCACCCGAAGCGCGTCCGCGGCGCGTTCCCCGGTGAGCCGTTCCCGGCGGGCTTCATAGGCCAGGGTAAAGCTGTTCACCAGATTGCGCTTTTTGTGGTACTTCTTCCCCGCAAGTTCGGCGAGGTCCGTGCGGCGGTACAGATAGTCAAAATTGTCGCGGTCCGGCGTAACCGTAATGTTGTGCCGCGCGATTGTTTCCGCCGCCCCGTCCCACACCGAAACGGGGATGTTTTTCCAGCAGACGTGCGTACGGAAAAGCTCGTCCAGTATTTCGCCCGGGGGAGCCGCGCAGGGCGTCATAAAAAACGCTTCCCCGTCCTTTTCGCCCGATATGATCAGCGCATGCGATGACGGCGTGTGCGGCGCGGGGGCGGTGCAGACGCGGTAGCGGTACTGCGCGCGGAACAGATACAGACCGGCAAACGTAAATTCCGAAACGCCGTCCGGCAAAAGGGAAAGATGCGGATGCAGCAACGGCCGGAAGTCTTTTTCCATCGGCGCAAAATCAGGAAAGACAGGTAAATGTATCATGTATAAGTGCCGTTTTTTCAAAATACCGGCGTCAAACGCAAAAACGGCAGGGGTGAATCGTCAGGCCCGCCGCGTCCGATCCGTCACTTAAAAAAACTTTCCATGGATTACCGGGAGAGCCGGGCATCGCGGCGGCGCTCCCCCCGCCCTTCTTCGTACCAAAGGCAGCGCCGGAAGGGGGTAAAGGATTCAACTGAGCCTGTTGCAAAAGTCGGTTACTTTTGCACAGGTTCTTGCAGTTTTTCGCCCTACGGGCTACAAAACTGCGTTTTTTAACGGTTGCTGTTGCAAAACTGAAGTTTTGCAACAGCCTCAATTGAAAGATACTGAAAACGCTGGCCCTGGGCAAGCGCGCCGCCGGAGGCGTCATTTCCGGTTTATCAAATAACGCGCCGCCATGATACGGCGCCGTATCGTATTCATCAGGATGGTATAACAAATAATACGGGATTGATGATAAAACCGCCGTATCGTTTTGGAAAATCGCCGTAAGATTTTAGAAAATCTCTTGACGATTCCCTGAAACCGCTTGACGATTCTCTGAAATCTCTTGACGATTCCCTGAAACCGCTTGACGATGCGATCACGGGGAGGCGTTATCCTCCGTGTTTACGCCCGGATTTTCCGCGCTCCCCGCTCAATTCCCCGTGCCTAGCGGAGCTTTACGGAAAAGAGCGCCGCAAACCGGTAAAAGTTCAGGGAAAGGGGCTTGCCGTCAAGCACGGTCCGGTCCTGGTAGAAAACCGCGCTTCCTTCGTCAATACGCCGCCGCCAGTTTGTAAAGTTCCGGTCCAGGGAAAGCTGCGCGATGGCGGCGATGCTGAACCGGTCCGTTATGACGAAATGGGCAAGGCCGGAAAAGATGCCCCAGGGGAGGGTATCGCCGAAGGCCGCGCCGCCGGGCGTGTTGTAGAGTTTCCACTCCAGTTCGGCCTGAACGGCGATGGTGCGGAGGACGGGGGACAGGGCGGGCAGTTGGTAGGCAAGGGTATACGTTGAATAATACTTAAAGCCGTTCTGGTTTTCGCCGCCGTCGTTTTCAAACGCCCAGGGTTCGCCCCCGGCGGCCAGCGTGTTTGCCCGGTAAAAAAACTGCTGGTAGGTCTGAAACTGGATGTGGGTCCAGTCGCCGGGGATAACCGCGCCCAGGTCAAACTGGAGGACCGCGCCGCCGTACACTTTCCAGATCAGCGCCTCAAAGGGCGCGCCGTCAATCAGGCCGGTCCGCGCGGTTCCGCCTGAGGGCGGCGCGGACGCGGACGCGGTGTTGATGCCCCAGGCCCCCGGCGCGAGGCCGGGAACGTTCCAGCCGGAAGCGGCGCTGCCGCCGGCCCGGATCTGGACAAAGGCGGCGGGCGTGAGCGTCAGATCGATGCCTTCGAACACGGATACCGGGGTAACGTAAAAATCAAGCGCAAGCTTAAAATTGTTGTCCCGCAAGAGGAAATGATCGCCCCGCAGTACGGGAAAGGTCCAGGACTGCGTGTTGTCCAGTTTTGCCTCCGGGAGCGAAGATACAGTTAGGCTGAGGGTGTTGGCGGACGTTATTTCCGCGGAAAGGCTCACCGCCGCGCCGCACAACAGCACGGCGAAAATCAATCGTTTCATTTCATGCTCCTTGCCGCCCCAGGCGGCGTTTTATACGGCGTCCCAGCCCGCCCGAATGGCTTCCACGTTCATGTCCACAAATTTCAGCTTGTCCGGCGAGAAGAATTTGGTGAGTATGCCCTCGATGCCGGTAACGTCCAGCGCGCCGGTAAGACGCGCCAGCGCGCCCAGCGCCGCCATATTGGCAATGCGGCGGTCCCCGATCCGTTCGGCAATGCCCTGCGCGTCAACCATTACCACCCGCAGTCCGGCGCGCCGGGGCGCTTCCTTTACCAGGCTCGCATTGATCAGCATCAGGCCGCCGTCCCGCACCGTCTCTTCGCAGAGGGGGAGCGAGTCGCTGTTCATCACCACCACGGAATCGGCGCGGGTTACCAGCGGGCTGGCAATTTCGCCGCTGGAAATGATCACCGAGGCGCGGGCAATGCCGCCGCGTTTTTCCGCGCCGTAAAAGGGAAAAAACGTAACGTTTTTTCCCTGCTCCATGCCGCAATACACCCAGATTTGCCCCAGGGAAACGATCCCCTGACCGCCGAAGCCCGCGAAAAAACTTTTTTCCGTCATGAGGCGGCCTCCAAAGGGGGAATTTCCAGCGTATCCTTTAACTCTCCCAGGGGAAAGATGGGGATCATTTCCTGTGCCAGCCATTCCGCGGCGGCAACGGGTTCCATGCCCCAGTTGGTGGGGCAGGGGGAAAGGATTTCCACCATGGTGAAGCCGATGCCGCGCATCTGCGCCTCAAGCGCTTTTTTGATGTATTTCCGGGTTTTCCTGATATTGCCGGGGGTATCGACAGCCCCCCGCGCAAGGTACCGGGTTCCCCCAAGCCCCGCGATCATTTCTCCGACTTTTACGGGATAGCCCATGCCCGCCGCGTCCGGGTCGCGGCCCTCAGGCGCGGTGGAAGCTTTCTGGCCCACCAGGGTTGTCGGGGCCATCTGGCCGCCGGTCATCCCGTAAATCGCGTTGTTTACAAATATCGTGGTGAATTTTTCGCCCCGGTTTGCCGCGTGTATCATCTCCGCCGTGCCGATGGCCGCCATGTCGCCGTCTCCCTGGTAGCAGATCACCAGATGATCGGGCAGTACCCGCTTTATCCCGGTGGACGCCGCCGGGGTTCTCCCGTGGGCGGGCTGCACCGTGTCGGTATCAAAATAAAGGTCCGCCCAAATGGCGCACCCGACGGGATTGGTTATGACGGTTTTTTCCCTGAGGCCCATCTCGTCAACCAGTTCCGCGATGATCCGGTGAATGACGCCGTGGCCGCAGCCCGCGCAGTATTTTGTGGGAACATTGACGAGGCTCACCGGCCGTTCCCGTTTTTTTGTTTCGCTCATGTTTTTCCCTCCACGATCCGTTTGATTGCGGCGAAAACTTCTTCTTCCGTGGGAATAACGCCGCCTGAGTGGCCCAGCAGTTTCACCGGAGGCCGCGCGCCGTCCGCCTCATCAAAAATGGCGAGTTTGACATCATCTATCATCTGGCCCAGGCTCATTTCTACCACGAGGACCGGTTTTCCGCGCGCGGCGATCTTTCCCAGCGCCTTTGCCGGGAAAGGCCACAGCGTGATGGGCCGGAACACCCCGGCCCTGATGCCCGCCGCCCGGGCAAGTTCCCGCGCGCCGAGCGCCACCCGCGCGGACGTTCCGTAGGCAACCATGACCACATCGGCGCCGTCAGAGTCCACGGCCTCAAAGCGCGTTTCCGCGGCCTTTACCGTTTCGTACCGGTCAAAGCGCGCGCGGGTTTTTGCCTCAAGCTCTTCCGGCACGAGGGCGAGCGAGCTGATGTGCCGCGCCGCCCGGCGATGCGCGGCCATGCGCCCCACGGCCCAGTCGCGGGCGGGGAGTTTTGCCGGATCGAGGGCGGGGGGAAGGACGACGCCTTCCATCATTTGTCCGATGATCCCGTCGGCAAGCAGAATGGCCGGCATCCGGTAGGCGTCGGAAAGTTCGAAGGCCAGCGCCGTCAGGTCCGCGCATTCCTGCACGCTTTTCGGCGCCAGCACGATACAGCGGTAGTCGCCGTGGCCGCCCCCCCGCGTGGACTGGATATAATCGCTCTGGGCGGGGGAAATTGAACCCAGCCCCGGCCCGCCGCGCGCCACATTGACGATCACCATCGGGATGTCCGCCCCGGCGGCGTAGGAAATGCCTTCCTGTTTGAGGCTGATGCCGGGGCTTGACGAGCTGGTCATTGCCCGCGCGCCGGCGGCGGACGCGCCATACACCATATTGACGGCCGCCACCTCGCTTTCGGCCTGGATAAATACCCCGCCCCGTTTCATCAAATGCTTCGCCATATACGCGATGATCTCATTTTGGGGGGTAATCGGGTAGCCAAAATAGGCCCGGCAGCCCGCGCGAATCGCCGCTTCGGCAATGGCTTCATTGCCTTTCATCAAAACCTTCTGTCCGTTCATCCGGGAACCTCCCAAACGGTGATGGCCGCGTCGGGGCATACTTCGTAACAGTTCGCGCAGGCAACGCACTTTTCGCCCGCCGCAAAAACCGCGGGGTAACTCCCCGAGGTGTTGAGCGTTTCGCCCGCCGCGAGTACCCCGGACGGGCACGCGCGGATACACAGATAGCAGCTCTTGCAGCGTTCGCCGTCTATCTTGACCCTGCCTTTCTTCGCCATGAAACCTCCGGCTTCCGGAAATTCTTGTGTCTTCCCGGAGCCTCCATTATACTAAACGCGCGGCGGCAAAATCTACGGGAGCAGCCGCCGGTATGAGCGGATAACGGTACGGGAGGTCCCATGCGGGATGGAACACGGGCCGCGGGAATACTTCTCGCGGCAAGCAGTCTTGACGGGCCCTGGGGCATCGGGACCTTTGGCGCGGAAGCAAGGCGCTGGGTCGATTTTTTGGCGGAGGCCGGGCAGACGTACTGGCAAATCCTGCCGCTGGGGCCGACCGGCTGGGGCGACAGCCCGTACCAGAGTCTTTCGGCCTTTGCCCTGAGTCCCTACTATATCGATCCCGGCCTTCTTTGCGAAGAGGGATTGTTGAGCGGCGCGGAAGCCGAAAACGCGGCCCGGGGCAGTACCGGCGCGGACAGCGAGCGGACCGATTACGCGGCCCTGTACGCGGACCGGGAACCCCTGCTCAGAAAGGCCCACGCCCGCTTTTTGGCCCGCGCGGACGGTGATGCGGAATACCGGCGTTTTTTGGCGGAAAGCCCCTGGCTTTCCGGTTACGCCCTTTTTATGGCGATTAAACAAAAATACGCGGGCCGCGCCTGGCTGGCATGGGAAAAACCCCTCCGCTGCCGGGACGGGGCGGCCCTCCGTAACGCCGCGCATGAGCTTGCGGCGGAAGTGGAATATCACCGTTTTGTACAGTTCCTTGCCTTCCGCCAGTGGCGCGCCCTTAAAGCGTACGCCAACGGGCGGGGGGTCCTTGTTATCGGCGATATGCCCATTTATGTGGCGCTGGATTCGGCGGATACCTGGGCGGAAAGCGATCTGTTCCAGCTTGACGCGGAACGGCGGCCCCTCCGCGTGGCCGGCTGCCCGCCCGATCCGTTTTCCGAAACGGGCCAACGGTGGGGGAACCCGCTCTATGACTGGGACCACAACGCCGGAACGGGCTTTGCCTGGTGGCTGGAGCGGCTCCGCGCCGCGTTTCGCCTGTACGATGTGGTCCGCATCGATCACTTTCGCGGTTTTGAAAGTTACTACTCAATAGACGCCGCCGCCAGAGACGCCCGGGACGGAAAATGGGTCAAGGGGCCGGACGCGGCGTTTATCAACGCCGTAAAGGAAGCGCTCCCCGGCGCGGCTATCATTGCGGAAGACCTGGGCTACCTAACCGGGGAAGTCCGCGCCCTCCTTGCCCGGTCAGGGTTTCCGGGCATGAAGATCGTTCAGTTTGCGTTCGATTCCCGCGAGCCGGGCTCCCGCTCCTATATGCCCCACAACTACGAGCGGAATTCCGTCGTGTACACGGGCACCCATGATAACGATACCGCCCTGGGCTGGTTCAATACGGCCCGGCGCGAAGATACCGCCCTGGCCCGGGATTATTTGGGCCTTGCCCCGGACAGCGCGGAGGGCAACTGGGCCTTTATCCGCGCGGCCCTTTCCAGCGTGGCGGACCTTGCCGTCATTCCCCTGCAGGATTACCTTGGCCTGGACAGCCGCGCCCGCATGAACACCCCCGCGACGCTGGGCGGCTCAAACTGGCAATGGCGCATGAAGCGCGGCGCGGCGGACGCGGCGCTCGCGGCAAAAATACGCCGCCTTACGGAGATTTCCGGGCGCTCTTTGCGGGCTTAGCCGACGGGGGAGCGTTCGCGGTTTTGCGGCATGACCACGCCCCAGTTGATGTAGGCCGCGTCCGTGCCCGCGCGGAACGCCGCCCGCGCTTCGTCAAGGCTTGCCGTTTCCACGGCGTAGTGGATCGTGGGGAGGCGTCCGCCTGAGCCGTACCTATTTGCGTAACTCCACTCGTCCAGTTTTTCCAGGTTCACCGGGTTCGCCATCTTTACCGTTTCCGCCCCCGCCGCGCGGGAAAGCACGCGGTAATACACGCCGAAAAACGGACGGAGGGGCGCGGTAAAATCCGCCCATTCGGGAAAGCAATGCTCAAGGTATTCAACGATGATCACTCCCATGGGCCAGCCCTCCCCCTCCACCGGGAAGATAGTTACCGCGTGCACCACGGCAAGATACCCAAAGTAATAATCGTCAAAATTATCGTCGTAGTAAATGTAATACGCGCCAGGTTCGACCACGCCACTGGAAGTGGCGCCGCCGCTCCCGGATGCGCCGCGGAGTACGCGCGGGGCGGCGGGGTCAAAACCCTTTGCCATCCAGTAGGCCAGATCGGGATACCCCGCGAGGTCGTGCGCGATGTTCTCGATCTTGCCGATGCGGTACCCGTCAAGGGGGCGGCTTCCATAATACGAAAACCACCCGACCTCAATGAAGGCCATTTCCGCGCGTTCTTCCGCCGTGGCAAGCGTGATAGTAACGGGACGCTCCACGGGCGCGTCCACGGCGCAGGCGGCAAACAGCGCGGCACAGAAGGCGGCGAGGACCCCTGCCAGCGCCGCGTAAAAAGTACGGTTCCTCATAAAAACTCCTTTGATGGCCTCCCGGCGGCCCGGTTGCGGTGTCGAAGGGCCGGCCCTTCGACTTCCCCAAGCCCGCAGGGCTTGGGGAAGCTCAGAGACCGGGCGGGGGCTATGGGGAGGCCGCGCCCGGTTACAAATTCCCGCCGGCGTTGGCAAAGGACGCGACATTGCCGTTAATCGCCATGCTCGCGTTCCCCCCGGCAAAGTCCACCACGATCCGGCTCTGGACAAGGGCGCGTGTTGTGGAGCCGGCAAAGTTCCGTACCGTCTCAAACGGTTCGGCCTCGCCCTCGTCAAAGAGAAAAAGATCAAATTGGTACCCGGAGATATTCTGGAACACATACGTGTACTTGCCTTCGGCATTGGGTCCCTGCCCCTGCATTACCGTGGACGGCGGCATGGACGCGTCATAGGGATGCTTCATCTCCGCGGAAAGGCCGCCGAACGCCCCGGCCATTCCCCGTATCGCGCCGTGTACCCGCGCAAAGTCGATATGCGTAAGCGGCGGGTCAACGGCCGAACCGTCCGCCTCCACCGCGTCCGCAATGCTGAACAGGTATGTGGGGGTGTCCACATACCCCGTGACGCTGGAAGTGAACGCGATAACGCCGCCTGAAAAGGTAATATAGTCCCCGTCTACAAAAAACGGAAACTGCTGCCGGTATGAACCGCTGTTCCCCTGGTTGTCAACCCAGATCATGTGGCCCACCCACTGGGACCCGTTATGATATTTCTGCCAGGGCCGGAAAACCGTCAGGGCGTACCGGGGAATATGGCCGTAGCGCCCGTGCTGGGAGCCTTTAAGCTCATACCAGGTATCGTCCGGGAGGCCGTTCCCGTTGGTGTCCTGCATGACGGAAACAATGCCCGGTTCGGTCCAGTCCCCAAAATTGTTGCCGTTAATGCCGATTTCCCTTCCCCCGTCCCGCCGGGCAATGCTGTGATCCCAGCCGAAGATAAAATAACCCAAAAACGGAATGGACCAGCCGTCCCAGTATGCCCCACTACCGGTATGATCATAGGGTTCGCCCCGGAGCATTTTGGTATGCTCGTTGGCAACCCACGCCTCGTTGTGGCCGTTCTCTCCGGACACGTCGATAGGCGGGTATGTGCCGCAAAATTGATCCGGCGAGGGGACAAAGGCAAAGGCCGTATACGCCGTCCGCGCGCTATGCCCGTCCCGTGGCCGCAGGGCGGCGGGCGTCGCCACCGTTACCAGCACGGACGCGGACGCCGTATTGCCCCCCTCTCTTGCCGTGCAGGTTACGCGGTAGGTCCCGGCCACCGCCGTCCGAAAGGTAAAGTATTCCGCCGGGCCCGCGCTTCCCGCGTTCACGGTTTCTCCCGCCGCGGTAACATACCCGTCCGCGTCCACCACAGCCGTCCGCGCTTCCCAGGTAAAATCCGCCCCCGTGGTAAAGCCCCAGAGAACCGGGGCCAGCACAAGCCGCGCACCGGGCGCAACAGAACGCGCGGGCAGTTTAAGCGGATCGTCCCGGTCCGTGCGCCGTTCCCCGGTATCAAAATAGAGGTCGTATACCCGGTACGCGGGGTCCGGCTCCGCAAGGCGGAGGCGGTCCTTGTACACGCGCCAGTCAATATGGGCGGCGTACTGGTAATACACCGTCATGGAGGGGACCAGAATTGCCGCGAGCGGGTCCCCGGTAAAGGTCCCCTCTCCGGCGGCGGACGGGAGTCCCGTCCCCACCCGGCACAGTGCAAGCGCCGGGCAGTTTTCAAACACCCCCGTTCCGAGGGAGCGGAGGCCGCCCGAAAGGGTTACCTCCACGAGGGACGCGGCATGGGCAAAGGCGGAACTGCCAATCTCCGTTACCCCGTCCGGAATGACCACGGTTTTAAGCGAAGGAAACCCGTAAAAGGCGCAGCGTCCCACTTTTCCGGCGCTTTCCGGGAGAATAATGCCCGCCAGGTACGCCGCGTCCGGCGGGACCGTCCCGTTCCGCGCGGGTATCTCCGCGCCGGCGGCGCGGGAAGCGTCCAGTTCCACATACCGCCCGTTAAAGGCGGCAAGCACGGCGTCAAACGCGCCGGGAAGGGATATATCCACTCCCGACAGGGAGACCCGGTACGGCGCGGCGGCGGTATTCGCGGGTTTCCCGGCAAGATAAGCGGCAAGCGCTTCCACGCTGGAAAAGTCCGTCTCCTCCCCGGCGGGGGGAAGGGCCGGGTTGGCACAGGCGGCAAGCGCCAAAACGAGGAGGCAGAGCCCGCCCACAACCGCCTGGTTTTTTGTTGCATGTTTCTTCATAACAATTCTCCTTGAAAATAAGTTCGGTTATTCAATGGCCACAAACCGGTCCGGGGATACCACGTCCGCCCAGGCCGCCCGGTACGCGGCCAGGGACCCGGCGGGTACATGGATGGTGAGTAACACCGCGTTGCCATAAAAAGAAGGCTTGCGCTGCGCGGCGTCATTCGTATGTACAATTTCCGGCGGAACGGGCGCATGGACGTATACATTCGCAAGCAGGAAGGCGTTATAAAAAGCCTGTACTCCTATCGTGGTAACGCCGGCGGGGAGGGAAACGCTCCGCAGTTTTTGACAATGCATAAACGCCCCCGTGCTCTGTATCTGCGTAATGGTGGGCGGGAGGACGAGGGTTTCAAGGTTATTGCACCCGCTTAAAAAAGCGCCCGGAATGGCCGGGACCAGGGTAAGGCCGGACATATCCACCGCCGTTATCTGGCGGCAGCCCGTAAAAGCGCTTCCCCCCAGCGAAACCAGCGTTGCCGGAAGGTTCACCGTGCCGGGCGTTGTAGAATTCACCGTAAGAAGGTCATCACAGTTATAGAACGTCCCGCCCGGCAGCGCGGCAAGATTTGCCGGCAGGGTTACGTGTTCCACCGCGCTGTCCGCAAAGAGGTGCTCCCCAAAATTCTGCGTCTGAATACCGGCGTTCACCAGGCGGGAACACGCTTTGAAAACCTGTTCCCCAAGCCGCGCGGCGGGCGGAACGGTTACGGCGATCAGGCCGCTCCCGTAAAAGGCAAGATCCCCCACCTCCACGGACGGGGGAAAGGTAAACGAAGCAAGCGCGGCGCAGCCCTGAAACGCCTGCTGACCAATCACGGTAACGGAAGGGGGAACGGTTACGGCGGCAAGGTTTTCGCATCCTGAAAACGTATGTCTGCCGATGGCGGTAATGCCGTCAGGAAGCGTTACGCCGGTAATGCCGGTATGCCCGTAAAAAGCCCCCTCCCCCAGCGCCGCAATGTGTGCCGGAACCGTTATATTCCCGGCAAGGGACGGAGAAACAAGCACCAGCGTTACCCCATTCCGCACCAGCAGTTTTCCCGCCGGAATGGCCGGGTACGCGGGGCTTGCGAGCGGCCCGCTTCCCCGTACCTCAAACGAAACAAGCGGCGAATTCTGAAAGGCCCGGTAATAAACGTTTTCCGTAACGGCGGGGAAGGAAACCGTCTCCAGAACGGGACACGCCGCGAACGCCTCGCTTCCTATCGACACCAGCGAATCCGGGAGCGTAACCGTCTTGAGAACCGGGGAACCTTTAAGGCTCCCCATGGTAAGAAGCCCTTCGGGAAAGACGATGGAAACGATATATTCCGCCGCGCCCCCGCCGGCAAAGGCCGAACCGGCCGCCGTGGACAGGTCCAGCGCGAGGTATTTCTTTTCCGCGCGTACCATACCCATGAAGGTATTCCACACCACGGCGCTTGAAATATCAAAGCCCGGAAGCTCAACCGTATGCGGCGTATCCGCCGTGTTGGGCGGCAGTTCCGCAAGCAGCGCCGCCGCTTCCTCCAGCCCGAACAATTCTTCCGCCGCCCCGGACGGCCCGGCGGGATTTTCGCACGCGGCGCACAGAAAAATCAGCATAGCCGCAAATGGCAGTAATTTCTTTAGCATACATAACCTCACAAAAAATTCTTCGCCCTTCACCGGCTCTTCGGCAGGCTCAGGGTCCGGAGGCCCTTACGGGACGGTAAACTCCGTAACGGGGGACCAGGGGCCCTCCTCGTTTTTGGCGTTCATGTAACAGGCGGAAACGTACATCTTCATCCCCCGGTACGCGCCCAGGTCAAAATGGTGCTTCTTCCGCTTGGTGATCATCCGGTTGGGCAATTCCGCGCCCGTGG
>JAITGJ010000066.1 GCA_031280705.1 Spirochaetaceae bacterium | reverse complement strand
ACATTTCTGATCTGAAATGCAGCGTTGTTGTGGGTCTGGGGCTCGCTTGGGGCTGATCTGTCCCCTAACAGATTATCAGGTGTGTTTTTTGTGTGTGTGTGTGTGTGTGTGTGTGTGTGTGTGTGTGTGTGTGCAGGAAGCGAGCCAAGTCAGGCTATTTGGGGCAAAATTATGGGCAACCGTCTTCCACGCTTTCATTACGAATGTATGCTATCAGAGTTCATGCTAAATTGTCAAGCATATTCTCAAAAAAAGTGAAAAAAGGACCCGTCTAGCCGCCATCCGCCTTCCCGCGTGCCATTCCGCGCCATTATCAACGGCAGCGCAAAGCCGCTACGGTACCGTGCGCGGCGCCGCCTATGGCGCCCGCCTTAGGCGGGCATTGACAAAAAACCGGCGGTCTTTTTATAGTAGCGTTTGTGATTACACGGCGGCGCATGAAAATAAAGGCGGCAAATGAGGGCCTGGCCGGATATGGCGGGCATCATGAGCGTGCAGGAGAGCAGGCCCGCCCGGTGGATGCGCCGCGGGCCGCGTGAATGGCTTGTGTTTTGCGCCTGTGTGCACATGCCGCCGTCCGGTTTACAGGAGCGTTCTTTTGGTAACCATCGGATCGATTGTTATTCACTGTTTTGAATTTGACGCGATGATCGCTTTTTGGCAAAAGGCGCTTGGTTACGCGCTCCGGGAACCGCCGTCCGCGGACTGGGCGGTGCTGATCGATCCCGCGCGGTCCGGCCCGAATCTTTCATTTCAAAAAAGGGACGCCAAACGCGCCAGGCGGAACTGGATACATCTCGATCTGTACACGGAGCGGCAGATTGACGAGGTTACGCGGCTCATTAAGCTCGGCGCGAAACAATATCCCTGGGTCTATCCCAAAAACGCGGATTATATCGTGCTGGAAGATCCGGACGGGAATCTGTTCTGTGTGGTGCAGAAGTGAGCGCGGACGGACAGGCGCGTTCCCGGGACCGCCGGGACGGGGCCTTGACACGGGGGCCGCAATATGAAAACAATGATAGCATGACGCAATCACTGGAAGACTATCTGGAAATGGTCAGTTTTCTTGCCGATGAAGGGGAAGTACGGGTTACGGATATTGCTTCCCGGCTTGAAGTTTCAAAGCCGTCGGTGCTTACCGCGCTTAAATCCCTTGCGGCACAGGGGCTGCTTGAACATGAACGCTACCGCAGTGTTACGCTCACGGCGGCGGGTTCCGTGCGCGCGGCGGAAATCAGGAAGCGGCATCAGTTTTTGACCGTGTTTTTGCGCGATGTGGTAGGGGTGCGGCCCGAAACGGCTGAAAAAGACGCCTGCAAAATGGAACATATTCTTTCCGAAGAAACAATCACAAAGATGCGGCAGCTCGCCCGGGCGCGCAAACGGAGCGCGGGCGGGACGGCGCCGTGATTACCCTGCTTACCGGCGGCGTCAAGTCTGGAAAGTCCGCCCGGGCGCTGGAAATTGCCCGCGCCGCGTTCAGCCGGCCCGTTGCGTTTATTGCTACTGCGGAAGCGCTGGATGACGAAATGCGGCTGCGCATCAAGCGGCACCAGGAAGAGCGCGCCGCGGACGGTTTTACGACAATCGAAGAACCGCTCGAAATAGATAAAGCAATCGCGCGCGCAGGCAATGCGGCGCTGCTGGACTGCGTTCCCATGTGGATAAACAATATCATGTACTACCGGCGGGAAGACGATTTCGCGGGGCTGCTTGACCGGTTTATCGCAGCGTTGTGCGAAAACTGCGTTATCGTTACCAACGAGACCGGGCTGGGCAATATCCCGTTTGACGCGGAAACCCGCCGCTACAATATGCTTCTTTCCGAAGCGAATAAACGCCTCGCTGCCCGTGCGGACCGGGTGGAGCTTCTGGTGTCGGGAATTCCCGTCAGGATCAAAGGGCTCTGATGCGTGTTTCGGTTCCTTCATGGGTCATTCCCGGAACCTACGCGGAAAATCTGCGTTTCCTTGCGGAAAAGCGCGAAATTACCGGCGTAGAATTACTGTTCTTTATTTATGATGATGAAACAAAACAAATGCTCCGCGATGAATGGGATGTGATACGGTCATACACCGGACGCTTTACCTATACGGTGCATCTCCCGGACCGGATCCTTCCCGAACACGCGGAACTGGTCGAGCGTTTTTTGCCGTATGCGCGTAATTTTGTGGTACATCCCTACCCGGCGGAAGAGGCGGACGCGGAACGGCGCCTGCTTGAAGCGTGGCAGGCGTCCTACGGAAACGCGGACAGGAGGCAGGAAGATCTGGGCGCGCTTTCCCCGTTCATTATCGAAAATACCTATCCAGGCATGCAGGAAGCGCTGCTTTCGCGGCTCCCCGGAGATACGGGACTGGTGATGGATACGGGACATTTACTGCTGATTGATCATGATCCCGCCGGTTTTTTTAACCTGCACAAAACGCGCGTCAAGGAAATACATCTCCATACGGTTGATTTTAAGGCCGCGCAAAAGGATAACCGCCTCACGGATCACCGTTCCCTTAAACCCGATGATCCGTGGTTTATAGAATTTGTGTCCTGTCTCAGAGAATTTACCGGCGTTGTGAATCTTGAGGTGTTTTCCTGGGAAGAAGCCGCGGCAAGCCTTGCCGTGCTCCGCGGCGCGGGACTGCTTGAGTAGCCGCGTGGAGGCGGAGCGATGAACGCGCGGAACCGGTTCCTTTCAGTGTTCAGCATGGTTTCCCGCATTCCCGTGCGCGCCGCTTTTGATTTCGACATTTCCCGCATTGATTTCTGGCTTCCCGTGATGGGCGTGTTTCCCGCGCTGCTTGCCGGCGGCATTGTTTTTGTGATGCGGATGCTGTTTCCCGCCGATACGCTGCCCGCCGCCGTTGCCGCTCTTGCCGCGCAGTATTTCTGTTTCAATTTGTTCCATCTGGACGGCCTGATGGACAGCGCCGATGCGTTTTTGGGAACGGGGAGCGCGGAAAAACGGCTTGCGATCCTCAAGGATTCCCGTATCGGGGTGTACGGGTTTTTCGCGGGAACCTTCGCGCTTCTTTTCAAAACGGCGCTTCTTGCGGGGCTTATACCCCTTGCGGCGGCGTACCCGTTCGCGCTTTTTTCCGGGCCGGTAAGCGGACGGGCCGCCGCGGCACTTGTTCCCGTGATCGCTCCGCCGCAAAATGAAACCGGGCTTGGCGCGCTTTCAAAAAACAACCGGGCCGGGCGCGTCTTTGCGGGGATATTTACCGGCGCCCTGGTTTGGTTTTTGCTTGCATGGGCCGGAACGTTTTTCGCGTTCAAACTGGGGCTGTGCGGCGCGCCGCCTTTTTTAAGCGGCGATTTTGACGCGCGGCGGTTTTGCATGCTTTCACTGCTCCCCTTTGCGGCCGTACTTACCGCGTTCCCGGTGGCCCGGCTCTACCGGAAAGGGATAGGCGGCTATACGGGTGATGCGCTCGGAGCGGCCGTTGAAATCGGCGAAACCATACACCTTGCGCTGGTTTTTGTACTTGCCCGGCTGCTTGTTCCGGCCGCCGTCCCGTAAGCAAACCGGACCATCACGAAAACGGAGGGGGAATTAATTAAGAATTGAAAATGGAGAATTGAGAGCGGGGAAATCCACGAATGATACGGATACATGGCGGTTAGTTCGACCGGCTCATAACCGGGTCTTTCCGGCCCCCGGCCTGCCCACGCCGTGCTGCGGCTTGGGTTTTGCCTCCGGCAAAACCCCGCCTTCCACGCGGCTCCTCCCCGTGGGCCTCCGCCGCCGAGGGTTACCACTCGTGGGGGTGATAAGCGCCCTTCGGTTCGGTGATGTTAAACGTATCCCCCGACGGCTCGACCACATAAAAGCCCCGTTTCAGGGCATATATCTTTTCGCTCTCGCTGAAAACCACCCCCGCCATTGCCCCCAGGTAGACCCGTTTGTCGTTGTGCAAATCGGCGTA
>JAITGJ010000065.1 GCA_031280705.1 Spirochaetaceae bacterium | reverse complement strand
CAGGTGAAGCCATCATTTGACAGCATATACGGCGGATCCGCAAAAACCATATCAATGGAGTCTTCGGGGAATGATCGTAATATTTCCAGACAATCGCCATTAAAAATCACCGCGTTTTTGGATTGAAAAAAAGGCGGAAAATTTCTTAACGGATTGGCACAATTTTTTAAAAATCGTCCATTAGGATTAAGTGCTTTTTCAACAGGATCAAAATGCTGCCGCACCGGTTTCATGCCTTTTTGCCGGAGGGCAGTCCAAACCATGCCAACGGCAATTCATTGGATAGACTTGTTCGATAACCGTCAGGTTATCAAACCGCCAGGTTATCAAACAAGTCCAATTATATACCCATTTATACCTTTCAAAAGATCGAAAAAGTCAACTTTCTTTTCAAAATTGAACCCGGCAAGGGTTTTCGTTCCGCCTTTCCCGTCTTTTCCCATGAATGCCTGCCTGTCAGGTTGCTGATTTACCATGTACAATATGGAAAAATTTGTCAAGGCATTTCGCCTGCCAAAAGCACTGAAACCGCGGCGGCGGACGATAGTCCAACAGCGTTCATGCCGGAAACCCCTGGCTTTTGTCCGCGCAATTACGGCGGCGGGGATTTTTTATGACGCGGTGCGGGAGTGGACCGGACCCGGTAAATCGTTCAATATGATTGTCATGGATATTTCGTTTTTTGATCTTGATTTTTCAGGCGGCGCGGGGCGGTACGCCGCATTGCCCCTTGTTTTTGGACACGCCCCGCCGGACGCCGTGCATGGCGTTATCACGTCCGCCGCGGCCGGTTCCATGCATCACACAAAAGGAAAGCCGGGACCGGCGCGGGAGGCGATGCTCCACTCCCTGGGAGCCGTGTACGGCTTTGATCCCGCCCGCACGTTTGCCCTTACCCAGATTCACTCGCGGGATATCCGGGCGGTGGACCGCGCCGCGCCCAACACCGGAGAAGCGGCCGACGGCATGATCACGATTGACCGGGCCGTTACCCTCACCGTTACGGTGGCGGATTGCCTTCCCGTGTTTCTTTACGACACCCAAAGCGGCGCGCGGGCACTGCTTCACTCTGGCTGGCGGGGCACGGGCATCGTGCTGCGCGCCCTTGAAATGATGGCCGCCGCGTGGGGGACAAGGCCGGAAGCGGCAGCGGCTCTGCTCGGCCCCTGTATTCAACCCTGCTGTTATGCGGTGGACGAAGAGCGCGCGCGGAATTTTGAGGCGGAATTTGGCGGCGACAGCCCGCTCGGCCCCGTTACGGTACGGCGGGACGGTTCCCGGCCCGCCATCAGCCTTCAGGCGGCGAACGCCCGTTTGCTCGCCGCGGCCGGGGTACGGCACTGTTCCGTCTGCCGGAACTGTACGTTTACGGATACCCGCCTGGGCTCTTTTCGCCGGGAGGGCGCAGAATCGTATACCAAAATGATGGCGATTTTTCCCGCGCCGGCCAACTGATTAAACCGCACGGTAGCCGCGCATTACGCGATAATTCGTATCCACTCGGGATTTTCCTCTCTCAACGCTCAATTTAATCAGCCTTGTCCAGGAGATGCCTTGTTCAGGGGATTGACAGAATGATCCGGTTTCTAATATTATTAAATACATCGAAATACTATGTTTTATATTGAAAGAAGGAGGCGTGAAGAATGGGACATCCAACGGTGTATCCCACAGGGACGACGGTTTATAAAAAGGACCGGGCATACGGCGGTTTTACCGTGTTTCCCAGCGTAAAGGGGGCGCTCTTGATCGACATGAACGGCCGGGAAGTGAACCGCTGGGCGGGGTTTGGCGGTTTTCCCAACAAAATTTTGCCCGGAGGGCATATTCTGGGAAACAGCGGCGCCCGGGTGAGCAAGCGGGCCTATCAGGACCAGCGGGATCTGCTCCAGGCGGACTATGAGGGCCGTATCGTTTGGCGTTTTGCCGGGACGGAACTGGTGGACGATGCGGGGGAGCAGCGGTGGGAAGCCCGGCAGCATCATGATTTCCAGCGGGAAGGTTCCCCGGTGGGCTATTACGCCCCGGGCCTTGAACCGCTTACCCGGGGCAAAACCCTGATCCTGACCCACGAAAACGTGGTAAACAAAATAATCAGCGACGTGGAGTTGATAGACGATACGGTCATCGAGGTGGACGCGGAGGGGGCTATCCTCTGGACCTGGCGGGCCAGCGACCATTTTGACGAGTTTGGCTTTGATGCGGAGGCGAAGAAAGTTCTCCGGGTCAACCCTTCAATTGCCGGGGAGGCGGGGGGCGACTGGCTCCACATCAACAGCCTGTCTACCCTTGGCCCCAACAGGCATTACGACCGGGGAGACCAACGGTTCCATCCCGATAACCTGATTATGGACTGCCGCAACGCCAATATCCTGTTTATCGTCAGCCGGGAAACCGGGGCAATTGTGTGGCGGCTGGGGCCGGATTTCAACGAGGACGAGCGGACGAAAAAACTCGGCTGGATCATCGGGCAGCATCATTTCCACCTGATCCCCCGGGGACTGCCGGGGGCAGGGGATTTTCTGGTGTTTGACAACGGCGGCGCGGGGGGCTACGGCGCGCCAAATCCGGCTTCCGCCGACGGCCGGAACAACGCCGTGCGGGACTACTCGCGGGTGCTCCAGTTCGACCCGGTTACCCTGGAAATCACCTGGCAGTATACGCCCCTGGAGGCGGGCAGCATGTTGTTTACCGACGCCAGCAAGTTCTATTCGTCTTACATTTCCGCCGCCCAGCGGCTGCCCAACGGCAATACCCTCATCACCGAGGGTTCGGACGGGCGGCTTATCGAGGTAACGGCGGACCACGAGATTGTCTGGGAGTATATCAATCCGTATTACACGACACTACAGGGAAAGTACCGCCTGAACATGGTGTACCGCGCCTACCGGGTTCCCTACGACTGGGTACCCCAGGCGGGGCGGCCCGTGGAGGTGGACGTTATCCCGCCGGAGGCGGAGACCTTCCGGATCGGCCCCCCGGTGTCCGCCGGGGACGGCAAGGTAACGGCGGTGGAAGGCATTGACCCGGAGCGCAGGGCGCTGGTTGGTATGAGCGACCTGACGGAAGACGAAGACGCCACGGCGGAT
>JAITGJ010000057.1 GCA_031280705.1 Spirochaetaceae bacterium | reverse complement strand
TTTGCCGAAGGCAAAACCCAAGCCCAAATGCCGCAGGCTTTTGGGCACGCATCCGTGCGGATTTGACCGGGTGAGGTAGTGCGGGGTTTTGCCGAAGGCAAAACCCAAGCCCAAATGCCGCAGGCTTTTGGGCACGCATCCATGCGGATTTGACCGGGTGGGTGGAGGGCGTATGAGGGAGGCCGGCGAGCGGCGCCAGATGAGCGCGTTCCCGGCGCGCGCGAGTAAAAAGTCCGCGCCGTTTCAGCAGTTGACCAAGAAAACCCGCCGTGGTAGGCTCGTTTTATGGAAATCAGGATTAAAAAGGCCGAACCGCGCGGCGAAGAATCGGAATTTGTCCGCCAGTTCAAGGCGCGGCCCGCGGTCTTTATCGGCACCGTCTTCATTCTTGTCATCGTGGTTATCGCGTTTGTGTTCGTTCCGGTTTTTGTGCCCGAATCCTCCGGCGCGGGCGGGAGTCTTGTTTTTGGAAGCTGGAACGGAACGCCCATCGCCTATGTACCGGGTAATTATTTCGCCATGCGGCAGCGGGAGACCGCCCGGACGATGCAGAATTCGATTGATGAATCGAATTATCAGAGCGTAAGCTATCTGATCTGGCGGCAGGCGTTTGAGGATACGGCGGTCCGGCTCGCCATGCTGGACGCCGTGAAAACCGCCGGATATACGCCGCCGGAAGACCTTGTGGACCGCCGGGTGGCCGGCCTTCCCGATTTCCAGGAAAACGGACGCTTTTCTTCCGCGCGCTGGAACAGCCTCGCCACGACGGACCGGCTCAACGTGTGGCGGGAAACGCGGGACTCGCTCGCCGTGGAGCGCTATGTCGAAGACATAACGAGCCTCAGAATTCCGGCCGCCGAAATGGATTTTATCGCCGCGATGGGAAAAACGCGGCGCAGTTTTGATTTTGTGGCGATCCCGCTTGCCTCCTGGCCCGCGGGGGAGCTTGCCGCCTTTGCCGGAGAAAACGCCGCCCTTTTTATTACGGTCCATCTTTCACGGCTCACCGTCAAATCCGAACGGGAAGCGCGGCAGATACGGGATCAGGTTGCCGGAGGCACAACGGCGTTTGAGGACGCGGCAAAACTCCACTCAACGGACAGCCGCGCGGCGCAGGGCGGCGATTTGGGGCTCCGCATGGCGTATGAACTTACCGGGGAAATCGAAAACGGGGCGGATCGTGAAGCCGCCGCCGGGCTCAAAGAAGGCGAATTGAGCGCGCCCATAAAAGTTGAAGACGGCTGGGCGTTTTTCCGCGCTCAGGCGGACCCGCGCCCCGCCGATTTAAGCGACGCGGCGACGCTGGAAAAAATCCGCTCCTATGTCATGAATTACGAGCGGGGCCGCGTTGAAGACTGGGTTATCGCCGATGCGCATCTGTTTATCGAAAGCCTCTCGAACAACGGCCTTGCGCAGGCGGCGTTTTTCCGGGGTCTTGAGGTCAAAACATTCGGCCCCCTCCCCCTCAATTTTGGACCGCGCGCGGCGAATCCCTGGGGATATGAAACGGACGGCGTGGACCTCTTTCCCACCCTTTCGTCCTTTTCCCTGGAAGAACTCAGGCTCGCCGGAGGGCTGGAAATCTTCTGGAAAAGCGCCTTTGCCACGCCCCCGGGCGAACCGTCCGCGCCGTTTGTGGCGGGAAATAATGTGCTCATCCTTGTTCCCCGGGCCGAAGAAGAAGCCGGGGAAGAGGTCATTACGGGGATTCGGGATACGTATACGTCATGGTGGGTCAGCAATAACATTGAGCGGGGGATGCGGAATTTGTTCCTCTCAAGCGATAAACTTACGGACCGCTTTATGATGGTGTATTACCAGAATTCCGGCGCGGGTCTCTAGGGAACCGCCGGTTAACGTGACGCCCATCATCGCCGCCCCGTTATTTTTTCCGCTTTTCTCTGGAAAACCGCGAAAAATCCGCCCCCAGGCAGCACCGGTTTATTCTCGATTGAATAAATCAGTGCTGCCCTAGCGCGTCAAACCCGGCCGGACATGGGCGATGACGCGCCCCGTTCCCGGGCGGCCCGGCGCGGTTATTCCCTGACCTACCGGGGAAAAACCCTCCTTTCGGCGATTGATCCCGTTGCCCAGGCGGAACGGGCCGTTGACCGGCTTGCTCCCGAAGACCGTGCGCGGACGCTTTTTTTTATCCCCTCGCCGCTTTACGGGTACGGCATTGAAAAACTCCTCTCCGTTATGGACGCCGATTCGGCGGCGCTCTGCGTGGAGGCCGATGAACGGCTCCTCGATCTCGCGCGGGAAGCCCTCGCGCCGCTTTTGCGGACAAACGCCCCCCGCCTTATACTTGCCGGGGCGTCCGGCGTGGAACAGCTTTCCGCCCTTGTGCGGCAAACCTGGGGACAGCGCCGGTTCCGCCGGGTACGGACGCTCCGCCTTACCGGAGGCTGGCAGCTTGCCGAAGACGTTTACGCGGACATTCTTGCGGCGCTGGAAATGGAGATCGCCGGGGACTGGGAAAACGCCCTTACCCTGGTTCATCTGGGACGGCGCTTTATCCGTAACTTTATACGGAACCTTCCCCTCGCCGCCCGCGTGGCCGGCCCGGCGCAAACCCTCGACAATTCCTTTTTTGGGGACGAGCCGGTCCTGGTGCTGGGAGCCGGTCCCTCGCTGGACGGTATTCTTGACGCCCTGACCGCGCGATTCCCTCCCGGAGATCCCGGCAGTCCGCGCACACCAAACAACCGGCAAACAGAAGAACGCCCCAAACATCCCGCCGGGAAAGGGCACGGCGAACGGCCCCCGGGGATTATTGCGGTGGATACGGCGCTCCGTTGTCTTCTCGCGCGGAATATTGTTCCCGATCTTGTCGTGGCGCTTGAAAGCCAGCACTGGAACCTCCGGGACTTTACCGGAACGGCGCGGTATGCCGTTCCCGTGGCGATGGACCTTTCCGCCCTGCCCGCGACGGCGGAAATGCTGGATGGCCGACCGCTCATCTTTTTTACCCCGTGGACGGCGCTCAGACTGTTCGGGCGGCTGGAACAGGCCGGGTTTCTTCCCCCGGAAATTCCCGCGCTGGGCTCAGTCGGCCTTACCGCCGTGGCCCTCGCCCTGCGCCTTTCGCGCGGTCCGGTTATCACGGGGGGCATCGACTTTTCCTTTACCCTGGACCGCTTCCACGCCCGGGCCGCGCCGGGAAGCGACGAAGCGCTCCGCCGCACGACGCGCCTTGCGCCGATCATACAGGCCCGCTCCGCGTTCCGGGAAGGATTTTTTCCCGCGCGCGGCAAACAGGGCGAAACCGTCATTTCAGGCGGCGCGCTGAAACGCTACCGCGATCTTTTTGAACGGGAATTTTCCGGCGCGGCGCGCCTTGGGGACATTACGGGAAGCGGGCTTTTTCTCGGCGTTCCCGTTCTGGAGCGGGACGAAGCCCTGCGCCTGCTCGTATCGGGCGGCGGTAAGGGCGGCGCGTTTCCCGAACCGGCCCCGCAAGACGCCGCGGCGGACGGCGCGGACAAGGCGCGGCGTCTTGCCCGGTTTATGGAAGCCGAACGCGAACTGCTGCTTGAAATACGCGCGATCCTTACCGCGCGGACGGCGGAGACGGCGCGCCTTGCGGGACTGCTTGACGAATGCGATTATCTCTGGGCGCATTTTCCCGACTGCGCCGGCGCGGGCGGGCGGCGTCCCGGTCCCGGCGGTGGAGGCGGCGAAACGGCGTGGCGATCTTTTTTGAAACGGGTACGCGCGGAAATCGATCCGTTTATTGCGCTCTGGGAACGCGCGCGCGCGGAATTACCGGAGCATGGCGGCGCGTCCGCATAAATTGACAGTTTCCGCGGTTTCTCCTATGATTCAACGCATGGAAAAGCAAGAAATCTGGAAATATATCGATCATACCCTGCTCAAGGCGGCTGCTTCCTGGGCGGAAATAGAAAAACTGTGCGATGAAGCCCTGCGCTACGGCGCGGCGTCGGTGTGCGTACCGCCGTCGTTTGTGGCCCGCATCGGCGCGGCCTACGGGGAAAAGCTTCCCGTCTGCACGGTTATCGGCTTTCCGCTGGGCTATCAAACGAGCCGCGTCAAAACCGCGGAGGCGCGGGAAGCCGTCCTGGACGGCGCGCGGGAAATCGACATGGTGATAAATCTGGGATTGGTAAAAGACAAAAACTTTGACGCGGTAACGGCGGAAATCGCCTCGGTGCGGGAGGCGCTGTCCGGGAAAATACTCAAGGTAATTGTCGAAACCTGTTATCTTGACGAGCGGGAAAAGATAGCGCTTTGCGGCGCGGTTACGAAAGCCGGGGCGGACTATATCAAAACATCCACGGGGTTTGGGAGCGGCGGCGCGGCGCTGGATGACGTGCAACTTTTTGCCGCGCATATTGGTCCCGCGGTAAAGATCAAGGCCGCGGGGGGCATCACCACGCTGGAAGCAGTTACCGCTTTTATCGAGGCGGGCTGTTCCCGTATCGGTACCAGCCGGGGCGTACAACTCCTGTGCTGAAGCCGCGCGGCGGCTTCAGCGTGGGCTATTGCGGCCCTTCAGTTTTGCTCCGGCGGCGTCATATCCTTGCAGCCCGTAGCCGCTACCCAATAAAAGTACTGCATATTCCCTTGCTGCCGGGGTATATTACTGACCTCCATGGTGTACTGTCTTCCTTCGTAAGTGAAGCGAAAAGAATCAGCCCCATTGCCGTTCCATATTATGCCGGTAAACTTCCGTTCAAACAAAGCTTTAAATTGAAGCGCGGGATAGCCCTCTTGACTTTGGGTGAGTATGTCATTGGCGCCATCAAGAAATTTTTTTGACTCTGCTGTTTCTGCACCTTGATAAAACATATTCGCCAACGATGCACACCCAGCGTTCAAAAATACCAGCCCAACCACAACCGCCAATACCGGCAGTCTCCAACCAAATCTCCTGTTCATGTGGTAACTCCTTGGGGCAGTAGCCCGTCTACGCCCCTTCATAAAATTGTGGGTCAAAATGACTCACTTGATGAGTTTTGCCGCCAGTGAAAGATAACCCTTCTTTTCAGATAACCTTACAAGCGGACTTAAACTTATACTTCAATATTATATAGAAGCAAAAGATGTTTGTCAACAAGCTGTGGAAACCGCTTCAATAAAGGAGGCCGTATAGAAAGGTATATTGACAGATGGACGAAGAAGAATTAAAGGACATTTTGGGGAAGAATATCAAATTTTTTCGCCTCCGCAGGCAGTTTTCACAGGCGGATTTAGCCGAAAAAGCCGGTATTTCTATAACGTTTTTGTCTAACATTGAGCGGGGTAACAATTACCCCCAGGCCAGAACCCTCTGTAACCTTGCCGCCGCTTTGGGGGTTGAGGTATGGGAACTATTACGGGGCGAAGAAGCCACTGATGAACAAAAAACCATCATCGACCGTATTTCCGAGGACTTTACCAAACACGTCAACATCGCCCTTGAAACCGTTTATAAACAATACAAAGTCTAATGACGTGTTGTCCTGTCTCCCCGGGCAGTATCAGGAGGGGCTTTTGTCAGGCATAGAAATCGCT
>JAITGJ010000222.1 GCA_031280705.1 Spirochaetaceae bacterium | reverse complement strand
GCTCCCATCGACGGGAAGGGCCCCATCGAGGCCGAAGCGTGGCTTCCCATCGAGTCTCCCGCCGCGCCGGTAATTGAGCGGGGACCGGTAAAAACGCCCCTGCAAACGGGCATTCTTTCGGTGGACGCGATGATCCCCATCGGGCGGGGACAGCGGGAGCTTATCATCGGCGACCGGCAAACCGGCAAGACCGCGCTGGCCATTGACGCCATGGTGAACCAGAAGGGAAAAGGCGTGTACTGTGTCTACTGCGGCATCGGACAAAAAATTTCCGCCGTATCCGCCATTGTGCACCGGCTGGAGCAGCTTGGCGTGATGGATTACAGTTTTGTGGTGCTTGCCGCGGCGTCTGATTCTCCGGCGCTGCAATATCTGGCCCCCTATGCAGCCTGCGCCATGGCGGAGCACTTTATGAAACAGGGAAAGGACGTTCTCGGGATATATGACGATCTTTCCAAGCACGCCGTGGCTTACCGGACAATTTCCCTCCTCCTCCGCCGTCCGCCGGGGCGGGAAGCCTTTCCCGGTGATGTGTTCTATCTCCATTCCCGGCTCCTTGAGCGTTCCGCGAAACTTTCCGCGGCGCTGGGGGGCGGCTCCATTACGGCCATTCCCATCGTGGAAACCCAGGCGGGAGATATTTCATCGTATATACCAACAAATGTTATTTCGATAACCGACGGACAGGTATTCCTTGATTCGGAGCTGTTCAATTCAGGCTTCCGGCCCGCCATAGATGTGGGCCTTTCGGTGAGCCGTGTCGGCGGCAATGCCCAGTGCCGGGCAATACGCAAAATTGCCGGGCGGCTCCGCCTGGACCTGGCCCAGTACCGTGAAATGGCGGCTTTTGCCCAGTTTGGAAGCGATCTGGACCGGGCTACCCAGGACAAACTTGCCCAGGGCGAGCGGCTTATGGCCGTGCTGAAACAGGCGCAGTACGCGCCCTGGGCCATGGCTGAGCAGGCGGCCATTCTTTTTGCCGCCGTGAACGGGCATCTTCTTGATATTAAAGCGGATGCGGCCGGTGAATTTGTCCGCGCGTTCATCGAATACCTGAAACAGCGCTGGCAAAAAACGCTTGACGCCATCACCGAAAGCGGCGATTTAAGCGCCGAAACCGAGCAGGAACTGACCAAGGCGGTGGAAGATTTTAAGCCGCTCTGGAGAAAATAATGCCGAATCTGCGGGATGTGCGCCTCCGGATGCGGGCCGTTGAACAAACACTCAAAGTAACCAGGGCGATGGACCTCATTTCCACGGCCAAACTCAGAAAGGGCCGCCGCACCCTTGAGGATGTGGAGCCGTATTTTACCCGTATCCAGAAATCGGTATACGATATATTGAACAATGTCTGGAAAAAAACCGGCGCGGCGGCGCTGCCGGACGGGGAAAATCCTCTGGAGAGCAAATTTTTCGGGCGGAAGAACAGCAAGGCGCCCTCCCGCCGCGCGGTGGTGGTGGTTACCAGCGACAAAGGGCTTGCCGGCGGGTACAACGCCAATATGTTCCGCGCGGTGAGTGAGCTTGCCCGGGAAATACAAAACCCCATCCTAATCCTTATCGGGAATATCGGCTACCGTTACTTTGTCAATTCTCCCTTCCTCATTCTGGAAAATTTTTCTTTCCAGTCAAAACTTCCGGAGGTTGATGACGCGAAGGAAATTGCCGACTATCTTATCGCCCAGTATTCATGGGGGATGTTTGACGAAGTATTTATCGTATATACCCACATGTACAGCTCGGTGAAACTTGAACCGGCGGTACGGCATATTCTGCCCCTGTCCCCGGACCGGATGCGGGAAGAGCTGGCCCATTTTGAATACGAGGAACGCGCCGACTTGCAGTTTGAGTATCTTCCCTCTGTGGAAGCGGTTTTTGCGGCGCTCGTTCCCCTGTATATCAAGGGGATCATTTACGGATGCCTGGTGGAAGCCTACGCCAGTGAACAGAGCGCGCGTATGGCCGCCATGAGCGAGGCTTCCCAAAGCGCGGAAGAGATGCTTGAGAGCCTGCGTATCCGCTATAACCGGGAGCGTCAGGCGGGGATTACCCAGGAAATGACGGAGATCGTTTCCGGTTCGGCGGCCTTGCAGTCATAAGAACCTGTTCAAATTGTGGATTTTTGCGGTCTATTGACCGCAAAAATCCCGATTTTCGGGCTTTTTTGGAGCCTGCAAGGTAGAATTTTGGCGTTTGCAACGCCAAAATTCCAGATTTTGAACAGGCCCTAAGGCGAACCGCGCGGTAAACGGCCGCGCATGAGCGCCCGGGGTTTCCGGTTATGGGCGCGCGCAGGAAAAGAACCGCCGTTGGTGCGCGGCGGATGCACGAGATGCAAGAGAGAATGAGGTAAACGAAATGGCGAGTATTGGAATTATCACCCAGGTGGTCGGTCCTGTTGTGGACGTGCGTTTTGGGGAACACCAGATTCCCCCCCTGCTTAATGCCCTGGAAGTGGCGCTCCCCGGCGGGGGCCGGTCCGTAACCCTGGAGGTACTTCAGCATATCGGCGATAACCGGGTCCGCTGCGTCGCCATGAACGCCACCGAGGGCCTTGCGCGGGGACTCGACGTAGTGGATTTGGGACACCCCATCCAGGTTCCCGTGGGCGAAGCGGTTTTGGGCCGTATGTTCGGCGTAACGGGCAGGATCATTGACGATAAAGGCCCCTTTACCGCCGCGGAATACGCCTCGATTCACCGGGAAGCGCCCAGCTTCGCGGAGCAGCGTCCGGCGACAGAAGTGCTGGAAACGGGAATCAAGGTGATAGACCTTATCGCCCCCTATGCCAAAGGGGGAAAGATCGGCCTTTTCGGCGGCGCGGGCGTGGGGAAGACCGTGGTCATTATGGAACTGATCCGCAATATCGCCACGGAACATTCCGGCTACTCCGTGTTTGCCGGCGTGGGGGAGCGTTCCCGCGAAGGGGCGGAACTCTGGAACGACATGAACGAAAGCGGGGTTATTGAAAAAACCGCCCTTGTTTTTGGCCAGATGAACGAACCGCCGGGCGCGCGTATGCGCGTCGCTTTTTCCGGGCTTACCATGGCGGAGCATTTCCGCGATGAGGGCGGACAGGACGTGCTTCTCTTTATCGACAATATTTTCCGCTTTATTCAGGCGGGCGCGGAAGTTTCCGCCCTGCTGGGCCGCATCCCCAGCGCGGTTGGCTACCAGCCGACGCTGGCCAATGAAATGGGCGCGCTCCAGGAACGGATCGCCAGCACGGCAAAGGGCTCCATCACGTCGGTTCAGGCGGTGTACATTCCCGCGGATGACATTACCGATCCCGCGCCCGCGACGACATTCGCGCATCTGGACGCCACCACGGTACTTTCCCGCAAAATCGTGGAATTGGGCATCTATCCTTCCATTGATCCCCTAACTTCCACCTCCCGCATTCTCGACCCGGCTGTTGTGGGCGCGGAACACTACCAAACGGCAATGCGGGTTCAGCAAATACTCCAGCGTTACAAGGAATTGCAGGATATTATCGCCATCCTCGGCATGGACGAACTTTCCCCGGAAGACAAGATTACCGTGTCCCGCGCGCGGAAGGTCCAGCGGTTTTTCAGTCAGCCCCTCCACGTCGCGGCGGCATACAACAATATGCCCGGCGTGTATGTGCCCGTCAAAGACACGATCCGGGGGTTCAGGGCGATTCTTGACGGCGAATGCGATACTATCAGCGAGCAGGCGTTCTATATGACCGGCTCCATTGACGGCATTCTGGAAAAGGCCCGGTAGGCGCTATGGCAAACCTTTTTTTGTTTGAGGTCCACACCCCCTACCGGCTTTTTTTTTCCGGCAAGGTTGAAGGTATTACGGTGAACCTCCCTGACGGCGAAATTGGTATTTACGCGGGACACTCATTTATAACCGCGCCGGTCCTTACCGGCATCCTTAAAATCCGGGACGATACGGGCGTCTGGAAACCGGCCTACACGAGCGAGGGCATTCTTGAAGTATCGGGCCATAAAACGATCCTGATGGTGGACGCCGCCGAGTGGCCCGGCGAAATTGACCCGGAGCGCGCCGAAAGCGCGAAAACCCGCGCCCAGGAACGGATCGGAACCGGGGCTTTGAAGTTCGATACCGATAACGCCCGCCTGGATCTGAAACGCGCGGAAACCCGCCTCAAGGTCTACGCCTTGCGGGCAGACGCATCCTCATAATAAGCGCAGGGGTAAAAAAGGTGATTGCTACCCCTGCGTCTGTCTGCGCCCCGGCCCGGTGGGTTTTTCGTTTTTTTGTTGGAATTTTGCACCTTTTTCCCCCCTTAATTTTTTGTCCTCCAAATATACGTAGCAGGCTCTTGAAATTGCCGCCGAAAGGCGGCTACCCTCCAAGCCGCCTGAAATTTGCCGGCTATAACCCAAGAGAAAGAAGGGGAAGGGCTTTTTCTGGAGGGGCGTAGTGCTAAAGCGCTTTGCGGTTTAGCTTGGAGTTTTGCCGGGGCAAAACTCCATACAGTTATTGCCCCAAAGGGCTTATTCTTGACGGAAAACGGGACTATACTGGCGGGTAATAGGAGGTTATGCGAAATGGCTTGACGAGAAAAAAACATGGTATACTATAGACTGTAACCATTAAGAGGGCTATAAATGGACATTGATTTATTGCATGAAATAGAAAAGTGGGCATTGACCCCCGCCCTAACTCTGGCTACACAGTTTTGTATAGTCTAGCCATCCAAACAGGGTAGCTTACTTTTACCGGATTGTTATAGACGTCTGTGGTGGTGAAGAACGCATAACGGTACCATCCCGCCGGTTCATTATGGCTCCCGATGGAGGTGGTGAATGTATCTCTTTCTTCGGATGCTTTTGTTCTCACCGTTTCGTAGGTATATGCGGTTG
>JAITGJ010000173.1 GCA_031280705.1 Spirochaetaceae bacterium | reverse complement strand
ATTTCCCGGACCAGAAAAAACCAGCCCTTGATATAGTCGTTAACGACAGCTTCTATCTCCGCGGGGGCAAGCAGTTCCGGCGGGCGGCGGAGGGAGGGCGGCGCGCAGACCAGGATCGCCAGGTCCAGGCGTTCCAGCCGGTTTTCCGCCGCCAGTACGAGGGCGCGCGCGGAAAGCGGGCTTCCGGGGTTCCATTCCAGCGACACCCCTCCGCCCGTCCCGGTACTGTCCGCCGCGCTTCCCCGGGCGGGCGGGGCCAAACGGTTGGGCACGGCGGCGGCGGCATACATGCCCTCCCGTTTTCCCGCCTCCGCTTCCACCGCCGCCTGGAGAGGCGACTCGATTCCCGCAACCAAAATACCCCGCGTCATGGGCCTATTGTATCCGGCGGCGGCGCGGAGGACAAGGCATATCGGCCCAAGCCGCTACGCGGCTTGGGCACGCGTCCATGCGGATTTGACCGGAGGGCTTAACGTGTGGGGAGGGCTGGTACGGCAATCTTGCGGCAATGGGTATTAACCGGACGGTATTTACCGGAATGGCATTTGCGGGGACGACGCGCTATCGTCTGATATAGGATTCTTCAAAACCGAGCAGTTCCATAATAAGGGCGATATTCTCGATCTCCCCTTCATGGACGCCGCGCACAAAAACCCGCGTAAGCCCGTCGTACTTGTCGCGGTCGGGTATAAAACCCGCGTTGCGCAGGGTGATAAAAGCCGCTTCGGCATTTTGGTTTTCCGCGAACGCCCCCACCTGCACGACCCACGCGCCGCTTCCGGTGTCAAAGAGCGCCGTCTCCAGGCTGTCCGGGCGGGGGTGGTCCGCCGTTACCGGCGTCATCACCGGCGGTGGCGCCGCCGGTAACGGCGAGGCCGCCGCAGGGGGAGACGCCGGGGCGGGAGACGCGGCGGGGAGGGAATCAAGCTGCCGCATCATTTCGGCAAGGCGCGCGTCCTCACCGCCTGATGCGGACGCCGCCGGAGTCGCCACCACAGGTGGCGCGGCCACCACAGGTGGCGCGACCACCAGAGGCGGCGCGGCCGCCGGAGGCTGTGCCGCTACCGGAGGTACCGCCGCCGCAGGCGGCGCGGTCAGGGGAGACGCCTGAGGGATGATAAGCTGGAGAGTGGTGTTCCCCTCGAAATTTGCGCGGTAGCGGATCAGGAGATGCGGTTTTGCCCCGGTAAAATGCAGGGGGATGATCTGGTTCGTCATCCGGGCATATTCCAGATCGAACCGGTTCAGGTCCGGGTCCAGGCGGAAGCCCAGTATCACTTCTTCCGCGAGAAAGCCTATCTCAAAGATGTCCCGGGAAAAGGTCCGGTATTTGCCCGCGTCGTTCTGCCGGATGGTGATCGGCGTGGAGGTTGTCGTTTCCGTAAAAACAAGCGTTCCCCGGTCCGGTTCGGCCTGTTCCCGCACCTCTTCGCGTATTAACGAGAGGGGAATCGAAATATAATAATCCAGTTCGCCGAGTTTTGCCGGATTATCCAACTGCCGGATGATTTCCCGGGTGATGGGCATTTTGACAAACTGCCCGGCCGGCGCGGCTTCAACGGCGGCCGGCGCGGCCGCGGACGGTTCCGCCGCGGCGGGGCTGCCGGTGTCTTTTTTCCCAAAGCCAAACGCGGCGGCAAGTCCCGTTACCGCCAGCACAACAATCAAGGCTCCGCGTTTCATGTGTCCTCCTTGACACGCCCTCCCTCTGTCCGCGCGCCCGGGGGGACGCGGCGCCGGAAAAGAGATAGGGCCATAACCATTTTCGGCAGAAAGCTCTTGAATTTTGAGTGTTTTTTTCAAAAAAAAGCGTCCCGTACCGGGTCCGGGTAAAAAAGAAAAAAAAAATTTGACAGCCCCTATACCCCATGATATGATTAGTTGCCGTTTATACACAAACCGTGAATTTTTCGGGTTTTGTTACGAACCGGGCCATGGGCGCTTGTTTTGCCTACAGGTCCGGCCCCGGCGGCAATACACTTGACGAGAGATATGGAGGAGAAAACATGGCATTAAAATCGTCAGAGATCAACAAGTACGCGCTGTACGGCCCCCTGTCGGGCATCGGTATCGCGCTTCCGCTCAGTTATCTGACCGCGTTTCAGACGGAAGGGCTGGGGTGGAGCGCCGTTCTGGCCACCACGGTTCTGATAGCGCCCCGGGTTATCGACTTTATTTTGGGCATAACCTGCGGAACCATCATGTCCAAGATAAACATGAAGTGGGGCCGTTACCGCTCATGGTTCGTGGTGCTGCGCTGGGCCGTAACCGCGAGCATCGTGATGCAGTTCCTGGATACCAAAGCGCTGCCCCTGGCTCTTCAGATTTTGTTTATTGCTCTGGGATATTTGATTTTGAACAGTTCCATGAACTTCCTGCTGACCGCCCAGTACGGCATTATGTTTATGATGGGCGGCGCTTCCATGGAAGACCGGCAGAAACTTTCCATCCGGGCGAACCAGTTTACCGTGGCCGGCACGATTCTTACGTCCGCCGCGCTGGTTCCCGCGCTCCAGGCGCTGACCAAATCGTTCTACCCCGAAAATACCAATCCCAACTGGTACGGTTCCAAGGCGTTCATGATCCTCGCGATTGTCTGCGCCGTGTGTTACTATTTGGGCGCGACCTGTATTATCAGCGCCGCGAAGGATCACGATAAACCGGCCCCCGGCGGCGCGGGCGGCCCCACGACAAAAATCGGCGACGTTATCAAGAGCGTGGTTACCAATGACCAGCTCCTGATTTATACGCTGGTAACCACGCTGACGTCGATCAGCCTGTTTGCCATGATGCCGATCGGTATTTTCTATTATATGTATGTGCTTAAAAATATGATGCTCATGCCCATCGCCATGACAATCGTTACCCTGTTCGGTCTTTTGGCGTCCATTATCGGTCCCCAGATTGGCCGGAAGATCGGCATGAAGCGGTCCATGGTTATCGGTATGGTCATCGCCATCTGCGGCAGCCTTGTTACCGCCAACTTTGCCGGTAACGATACGCCGAGCGGCCTCCGCCTCGTCGGTATGGACGTGCCCGTGGGCTGGATCATTTACCTGCTCGTCATGCTGATCGGCTCCCTCGCGGCGCAGATGTACGCGGGTTTTGCCATGCAGTTCCAGGTGAACGCCGGTGAATACGGCTACTACAAAACCGGCAAGGACAACCGCACCGCGGCGATGGGCCTGGGCGCGGTCCCCATGAAGATCGCCCTGATTGTCGGCGGCGCGCTGGGCGGTTATGCGCTGGCCGGTATCGGCTACCAGCCCGGTATGGGTATGCCCGGCGGTCCGGAATTCCCCGCGAACTTTACCGTCAACTTTATGCGGCTTATCGGCTATGTGCCCGCGGCCATCAGCCTGGTAGCGTTGCTGCTCTTTGGTTTCGGTTACAAGATCACCGACGAAAAGGCAAAGTTCTACGCCGAAGAAAACATGAAAAAGACGATGGCCAACATGGCCAGCCAGCTTCAGAGCGAAGCGAAGTCCTGATTTGAAGGCCGGGGTTCATTCCCCGCCCTTCAGAATGATTAGACGTGTTCCAAAACCCGTTGGATTCGGAACACGTCCTGCGGTTTCTCAGGCGAAAGCCTTGTGAAACCGCTTTTTTTTGCCGCGGCGCTTCACGGGGCGGTTTCCATGATTGCCCAAAGGCGCGATACGCCGTACAATGGGCCATGCGTCCGCCAGTTGGTATTGTTCGAGCCTGTTGCAAAAGCCGGTTGCTTTTGCACAGGCTCTTGCAGTTTTTCGCCCTACGGGCTATAAAACTGCGTTTTTTAACGGTTGCTGTTGCAAAACTGAAGTTTTGCAACAGCCTCGTTCTATGCGCCTTTTTTTCAACGGCGCTTTTTGCGGAGAATCCCGCCGCGCTCCGCGCCGCCCGCGCGCTGGATAACCGCGCCCTTGCCGCCCAGGTGCTCCTTACCGGGATAGACGGTAAGGGCGCGCTGCGGGCGGATATGGCGGCGCTGCTCCGGGCCGTTCCCGCCGGGGGCGTCATGCTTTTTCGCTACAACCTTTCAACGCCGCGGGGGGAAATCGCCCCCTTTTTGAATACGGTGAGCGGAGCCGCGTCGCTTCCACCCGTGGCGGGACTGCCGCCGCTTCCGCCGCTTATCGCGGTGGACCATGAGGGCGGCGGCGTGCACCGGTTTGGCGAGGGGATAACGCGCCTTCCCGCGCCCCTTTCCGCCTATACCGGCGTGGAAAGCGGCGCGTGGAGCCGGGAAGAAGCCCTGCGCGGCATTGAGGAATCGGCCTTTCGCTCCGGGAAGGAGCTCCGGGAACTGGGCATTACCGTAAATCTTGCCCCGGTGGCGGAGGTACTTTCGCCTGAAAACCGGGCCTTTTTGGGGAGCCGGTCCTACGGGCCGGACGCCGGTTTTGTGGAAGAAGCGGCGGGGGCATTTATCCGGGGCATGGAGCGCGCCGGGGTTTTGTGCGTGGTTAAGCACTTTCCCGGTAATGCCGGGGGCGATCCTCACGAGGAAGCCGTCTCCATCACGCTGGACCGCGCCGCGCTTGACCGGCTGGTCCGGCCCATGATCGCGCTGCTATGCGCATCGCCGCCGCCCCTCGTCATGGTCTCCCACGCCCGCATTCCCGCCCGGGACGCGGAGCGCAGCGCAAGCCTTTCGGCGGCGGTGGTTTCCCGCTGGCTCCGGGGGGAAATCGGCTTTTCCGGCGTGGTTATCGCGGATGATTTTTCCATGGCGGGCAGTACCGAACCGGACACGGGCCGGGCCGTGGTCGCCGCGCTTAACGCCGGGGTTGATATGGTGATGTGCTGGCCCGGCAACCTTGCCGCCACCCATCAGGCGATACTTGACGCCCTCGCGGACGGTACGCTCAGCCGGGAACGGCTTGTGGAGGCGGCGTCGCGTATTATCGCCGTCAAAATACGGGCGGGCCTGTTTCCCGTCCCCGGCGGCGCGGATGATGCCGGCGGGAGGGTCCGGTGAAATCGCCATTAGCAATGGCGGCGCCATCAACAATGACGGCGCCGTTGTTGGCGGAGCGGATGGTGTACCGGAGCGGGCGCTACTTTGTGGTGAACAAACTCCCCGGCGAAGCGGTGGAGGGTGGCCGCGCCGGTATGGCGGACCTTCCGCCCCTCCTCCAGGCCCTCTCTCCCGGCGCGGATATTCCGCCGCTCCCTGCGGGGGAAACGCCCATTCCGCCGCGCGCGGTGAACCGGCTTGACGTGCCGGTTTCGGGGCTTTGCCTTTTTGCCCGCACGCGGGAGGCGTTTATCCGGGCGTCAGAACAGTTCAGGGAGCGGACCACGGAAAAACGTTACTGGGCGATAGTGGAGCCGCCGCTTTCCGGACCGCTCCCCGTTCCGGAGGGCCGGGAAATGGTGAAGATTTCCCACTGGCTTGTGGAGGATCCCCGGCAGAACCGCTCCGTGGCCCATGACAAAAAAGTTCCGGGCGGGAAATATGCCCGGCTTTACTGCCGCGCCGCGGGCCGTGGCGACCGGTACCTCTTTCTGGAAATACTCCTTGTTACGGGGCGGCATCACCAGATACGCGCCCAATTGCGGCGTCTTGGCCTCTGTGTCAAGGGAGACCTCAAATATGGCGCGCGCCGCAGCGAAAAAAACGGCGGCATCAGACTGCACGCGTCTTCCCTTCATTTTGATGACGGGGACCGGGCGCGGCTTTTCGCCCCGCCCCCGGTGATGGACCGGCTCTGGGAGGCGTGCGCGGCGGCAATTGCGGGTATGCCGCCCTCGTGATACCGGAGAGTTACGGCTTTTTTTCCCTCAGTTCCGGTATACGCTCAAGGACCGCTTCATCAATTTTCCGGCCCGGGGCGCTGTACCCCAGTCTGCGTTTGGGCCGCGCCGGATCGTGGAAGTCGCTCCCTTCGGTAATATAAAGGCCCAGTTTTTCGCCGAGAAGCTCCAGACGATAGCTCGCGCGGGGTTTTGCCGTGGGGTGCCACGCCTCAAGGCCCAGAAGCCCCTCCCGGACAAGGCCGGTGATGAGGCCGGGAAGCCGCCCCCACGCCACAAAGAGCGAGAGGGGATGCGCCAGCACGGGAAGGCCCCCCGCGTCCCGGATAAGCGTAACGGCGTCCCGGAAACGGAGTCCCTGTTTGGGGACGTACAGGGGCCGCCGCCTGGCCAGATACCGGGAAAACGCCTGTTCGGTATTTTTTACGATTCCCCGCCGGATAAGGAGTTCCGCGATATGGGGCCGCCCGATAATCGAGCCGCCCGCGATGGCCCGCAGTTCATCGTATTCCGCCCGTACCCCGATCCCGGCAAGCCGGGCAAGAATTTCCCGGTTCCGCAGTTCCCGGTTTTTAGCGAGTTCCGTAAGCGCCTCAAAAAACGCCTGCCCGGGGCGGCGTATGCCCAGCCCCAAAAGATGAAAGTCCCCCGGCGGCGCAAAGGAGCCGTTTTCCGCTTCCCAGGTGATATCAAGTTCCACACCGGGAATAAAATACACGCCGCGCGCCGCCGCCGCTTCACGTCCCTCATCAAGTCCGGCAAGGGTATCGTGATCCGTAAGCGCGAGGGCGGTAACGCCGGCTTTTGCGGCGGCTTCCACCAGTTCACCCGGTGAGAGGGAACCGTCGGACGCCGTCGAATGGGTATGTAGATCAATCACCCGCTCACTATACCCTGCCCGCGCCTGTTTTACGATACGTCCGCCTCTGTCTGCCGGCGGTCAGGCGGAGCCTGTTGGACGGCCGCCCCGTGGCGCCTGCCGTGCGCGGGTTTCGCCCGTGGTTTGGGCCGCCGCTGGCCGCCGTTTGAATACATTGACGCGGCACCGGGGGCGCTTTACAATGCGCTTCGTATGTGCCGCGCCCTGTTTTACCGGGCGCGGCATGAGCGTTGTTTAATAATGGGCGCCTGTCCATAAAACCGGTTGCTTTATGGATAAATCGTGCATTTTTTCGGCTTTTTGGCTGCGAAAATGCGTTTTTTGAGAAAGTCTGTCTAGAATGTGTCCACATTATAGACAGACGCTGACTAAGTTTTTAGACACGTGCATTGAAGAACCCGGAAGATGTTACCGGTTGTGATTGCGGCGGGGGTTCATTGTTTATGGTAAAAAGAGCCGGAGACGGGAATGCCCCGTGAAGTGCGGTATAGCGCGGGCGCGGTCATTTATGTCCGGGGCGAACGGGCCGGAACGGTATTCCTTTTGAGAACGGGAAGCGCCGGCATTGAGTACACGGATATCGAGACGGGGTCCGATCAGCATGACGCGGTGGCGCCGGGGGAATTTTTCGGGGTGGGTTCCGCCCTGGGCCGGTATCCACGGGAGGAAAACGCCCGGGCGGTGCGGGATTCGGCCGTTATCGTGTACACCACAGCCGAATTCGAGCGCCTCGCCATGAACCATTCCCGTATCATGATGACCATGCTCCGCGTCTTTTCCCGCCGTCTCAGGCGCGTTCATAAAAAAGTATCCGGCCTTACCAAAACCGCCGTGGAAAGTCCGGAGGACGGGCTTTACCATGTCGCCGACTATTTTCTTAAAAACCGGCGCTGGGACCACGCGCGGTATGTGCTCCGCCGCTATCTTGCGTGCTATCCGGCAGGGAAGTACGCCCTCTGCGCGCGGGAGCGGCTGGAACTTACCGAAGCGGTCCCCGCGTCTTTACCCACGCCCGTACCCGGACCGGGCGCATCCGTACCAGGCGCGGACAGTCCTGATGAAGCGGTCCGGTACGCCCGCGCCCGGCTCCTCCTTAAAGAGCGGCGGTACCCGGAGGCGCGGAACGCCTTCCGGGCAATAGCCCGCGCGGAGGGAGGCGGCGCGTACGCCGCGCGAAGCCGGTTTGAGGCGGGGCGCTCCGCCTTTCTGATGTGCGATTATGCGGGATGTATCGCCTGGTTTACCCGGATGCTGAAGAAGTATCCCGGTGATGCTTTGTCCGCCGCGGCCTTGTACTATATCGGCGTGTCCCACAGGCGGCAGGGCCGGATGGACGATGCCCGGCTTTTTTGGGAAAAATCCCTGGCCCGCGCGGGCCGGGGAACGCTGAAGAATAAAATTACCGCGGCCCTTGCCCGGGCCGGGGACACGGGGACCGGCTTGCGCGGGGCCGGCGTAATGGCAAAGGCCGGTCCTTTTGAGCGCTTCGTGAAGACCTACCGGAGCGGGGAGATTATTTTTTCCGAATTTGAAAGCGGCGACGCATTTTATGTTATCACGTCGGGCAGGGTGGAACTGGTTCGGCTGTTCGGGAATGTGGAAAAAATACTCGACATACTTGTTTCCAACGATATGTTTGGCGAAATGGCGATTCTGGAAAATTCGCCCCGGAGCGCCACGGCCATTGCCCTGGACGAGGTAACCGTACTTGAATTTAACCGTGATTCTTTTGACCTGCTCATGCGGGGAAATCCCCCTGTCGCCCTCCGGCTCCTCAAAATGTTTGCCAAGCGGCTTTACGACGCCAAGCGCCGCTACCGGACGCTCGCCCTGAAAGAGCCACAGGCGCGGGTGGCGAGTGTGTTTGTTATGCTTGATGAGGCGCGCCCGGCCCCGCCCGGCGGTTCCGCTTCCCGGGAGTTTCCGGTTACGGCGCTTGATATTGCCCGCTGGGCGGCGCTTTCCCCGGCGGAAGCGGAGAAGGCGCTTGACCGGTTTGTGTCCCAGCGCCGTATCGAAATACGCGGCGATACGATTGTGGTAAAAAACACCGGTTTCTTTTGCCGCCTCGCCCGGCACGGCGGCGTGCGGCGGAAAATCCCTGAAAAAGCCGCCGTTTTTTTGTAAAATAGCCCGCCGTACCCGGTGAGTTGGCGGAGCGCCGCGTTATTTCACTTGCGCCAATGGCGTAATCCGTGCACAATGGGAGGAACCCGTTCATCATGGGGGACAGGTTATGTGCGGACCGGACGCGCGCATTGTGGAGCGCGTCCTGATTTTGGTTCAGGGGAGAAATGCGGGGGATGAATCGCCTTGATTTACTGAAAGCGCTTCTGGAAGACTTCGCCATTTACGGTGATTTTGAAAGCGTGGAGCCCTTTGGTTCAGGACACATCAATACAACCTTTGCGTCCCGGTGGAACCAGGCCGGCGTATCCGTGCGTTATCTCCACCAGCGGATAAATGAGGCGGTGTTTCATCATCCCGATCAGGTAATGGAAAATATCACGCGGGTAACGGCCCATATCGCCCGGCAGCTTGCGCGCGTTCCTGACCGGAGCCGCCGGACGCTTACCGTGGTACCCGCGCGGAACGGCAAAGCCTGGGTAAAGGACCGTGAGGGCGGCTGGTGGCGGACCTATCTTTTTATCGAGGGGACCAAAAGTCTTGAAGTGGTTTCTTCCCGGGAAGAGGCGTCTTTTTTGGGGAAGTGTATCGGCAATTTTCAGAAACAGCTTGCCGGTTTGGGCGGTCCGCGCCTTCACGAAACCATTCCCTCTTTTCACGATATGGAATACCGCTACCGCAATTTTTATGCCGCGCTCGAAAAAAACAGCGTGGGCCGCGCCGCTTCCGCGGCGGAAGAAATTGCCTTTATGAAAGAAAACGAAGAGCGGGGGAGCGTTCTTGTCCGCGCGGTCCGGACGGGCCGTCTTCCCGAGCGGATATGCCACAACGACACCAAAATGAACAATATCCTTATTGACAAAGCAACTTCCGAAGCCCTCTGCGTGTCCGATCTTGATACGGTGATGCCGGGGACGAGCCTTTTTGATGTGGGGGATCTGGTGCGCACGGTTACTACCACCGCCGCCGAGGACGAGAAGGAGCTTGCGCGGGTTGCCTGGAATGCGGAGTATTTTCGCGCTTTGCTTTCGGGGTACCTTTCCGAGGCGGCGGAATTTTTTACGGACGCCGAATGGGAACTGCTCGCCGAGGCGGGGAGGAACATTACCCAGATAATGGCGCTCCGCTTTCTGACGGATTATCTTGAGGGGGATCACTATTACCACATTGACCGGAGCGATCACAATATCGACCGGTGCAGGAACCAGATCGCCCTTATCCGGTCGCTGGACGCGGAGTGGAAAACGGCGCTGGACATTGTGGCGGGCTTTCGGGCCTGCCCCGCAAAAACGGGTTGAACGGTCCGGTGTAACCGGCCATCAATGGCGCCGCCGTGAAACAAAAGTTTCCGGACGGAGCCGTAATACTGTTTCATGGAAGGAGTAAAACATGAAAAAGCAAATAGCGGGATGGGCGCTTTTCGCGGCGCTTTTTGCCGCGGTACTGCCCGGATGCGGCGGGAGTAAATCCGGTACCAAACTCGTCTATTGGACCATGTGGAACGAGACGGAGCCGCAGGGCCAGGTAATTGGCCGGGCCATTGCGGCATTCACCGAAGAGACAGGGATTCAGGTTGAGGTAAATTACAACGGCCGCGACATTCGCAAAACGCTGCAGCCCGCCCTGGACGCCGGGGAAACAATCGATCTTTTTGATGAGGATATTGAACGGGTTTCCAATACCTGGGGAAATTATCTGCTTCCGCTGGATTCCTATGCCGCCAAATCCTATCCCACTACCGGCGGGAAGCCTTTTGAACAGGTGGTGAACGGGACCCTGCTCACTCTCGCGCGGCAGCTTGGCAACGGTTCCATCAGGAATATCCCCTATCAGCCGTCCGCGTTTGTTACGATGTACAACAAGGACCTGTTCCGCCGGGCGGGAATTACCGCCGTGCCCGGGACCTGGGCGGAATTCCTCGACGTCTGCGCCAAGCTCAAGGCCGCCGGTATCGCCGCCATCACGGTTGACGACGCCTACATGGCCTGTCTCTTTGGCTACACGATGGATCGTCTGGTGGGTATGGACGCGACGCTTGCGATGGTGCGGAACAACGATTTTTCCAGCCCCGCGGTGCTGGAATTCGGGAGAATTTGGCAGAACATGGCGCGGAACGGGTATATCAGCCCCAACGCCGCCTCCAATATCTGGCCCGCGGGGCAGGTTCAGGAGATGGCCGCGGGCCGTGTCGCCATGTATCTTAACGGCACCTGGCTCCCGAACGAGCTCAAGGGCAACGCGCCCGGCATGAATTGGGGCGCGTTCGCGTGGCCCGCGATCAATCCCGCCGGAGACGGCGTTGAGGCGAACAATTTCGGCGCCCAGAGTTTCGGCATCAACAAGAATTCAAAGTATCCTGAAGAGGCGTTCCGCCTTATCGTCTGGCTTACCACCGGTCCGTGGGATGCCGCGCTCGCGGAAGAGAGCATCGGGATTCCCATGGCCAACGATTCAAGCTGGCCCCAGGCGCTCGCGGAGGCCAAGGCGGTGGTGGACGCCACCACAAAGCGGCTCCCCTGGGCGGTGGGCATGGAGGATAATCCTGACATCAACGCCAAAATCAAGGAAAATTTCGCGCGGCTTGTCAAGGGCGAACTTACGCCCGAACAGTTTGCCGCCGCCATGAGGCGGTAGCGCGCCCCCGGGCGCGGCGTTTCGGGAACAGTATTACTGTTCCCGAAACGCATGAACCGGAGCATTATATTGAAAGCGAAAAGATCGACACTGGCTGTGTTTCTCGCTCCCGCGGTAACGCTGTATGTTCTTGTGTTTCTGTATCCGACATTCAGGACCCTGATTATGAGTTTTTTCCGGGTGGAAAGCGTGTCGGACCCGCTCGCCAGGTGGAGTTTTTTCGGCCTGGGCAACTATGCCAAATTGTTCAGGACGCCCATTTTTATCCAGTCCCTCAAAAATATCGGACGGATTTGGCTTGCCGGCGGCTTTGCCGTAATGGCGATTTCCCTGATGTTTGCGGTAATCCTGACCGGACGCCTCAAGGGAGTCAAATTCTGGCGGAGCGCCATCTATCTGCCCAATGTGGTCAGCGCCGTCGCCATGGGAACGATGTGGATAAATTACGTGTACAATTCCGATTACGGACTCCTGCATAATGTGCTTAAAACGCTGGGTTTCGCGGCGGCGTCAGGGACGCTCTGGACTTCTCCGGGGCTGCTTTTCTGGAGCATGCTCGCCGCCTACTGTTTCGGCATGGTGGGGTATCACATGCTGATTTTTATCAGCGGCATCGAACAGATTCCAAAGGACTTTTACGAGGCCGCATATCTTGAAGGATCAAACGTTTTCCAGACGTTTTTTCTCATTACGGTGCCCAATATGCGCGGCGTCATCCGCACCAATATTGTCATGTGGACCGTGTATACGGTGGGATTTTTTGTGTGGGGCCAGCTTTTCAGTCCCGTGAATCTTTCCAATGATACGGTTGCCCCCATGAACTATATGTATGAACTTGTGTTCGGGTCCTCGTCGTCGGCAAATACCGCCCGGGATACCGGCGCGGGCGCGGCCATCGGGGTAATTCTGATGCTGATAGTGGTAATGGTGTTTTTTCTGACCAATTATATCACCCGCCATGACGATGCGGAACTGTAGGAGGAGCCTTTCATGCCGGGAACACTCAAACAAAAATTGTCTGCCGCCGCCGGGTATGTTATTGTGGGAAGCTGGGTACTGTTTACTTTTGTGCTTATCGGCTGGGTAGTATTCGCTTCATTTTCCACGTCGCCTGAAATTTTTTCCGATCATATGTTCAGTTTCAAAAGCGGCTTTCATTTTGAAAATTACCTTAAAGCCTGGACCACGCAGAAAGTTTCGGTCTTTTTCATGAATTCCCTGCTTTATACCCTGGTTTCCTGCACGGCGATAGTCCTTGTGGCAAGCCCCGCGGCATACGCGCTTTCACGGTTTTCCTTCCGGGGCTGCACGCTGATACAAAATATGTTTGCCGCCGCGCTCGGCATTCCGGTCATCATGATAATCATGCCGCTGTTCGGCCTGATTTCGGTGATGCGCCTTACCAACAGCCGCTGGGTGCTTATGTTTCTCTACACGGCGATGAACGTGCCCTTCGCGGTGTTTTTTCTTCTCGCGTTTTTCCGCAACCTTTCCCCCTCCTATGAGGAGGCCGCGGCCATTGACGGCTGTACGCCGGTGGGAACCTTTTGGCGGATCATTTTCCCCATGGCCCAGCCGGGGCTTATCACCGTTACCATTTTTAACTTTATTACGATATGGAACGAGTATTTCATGTCCCTGATATTTGCCAACAAGTCCACGGTGCGTCCCGTGGCGGTGGGCCTTTACAGTATGATACAGTCCATGCGCTACACCGGCGACTGGGGCGGCATGTTTGCAAGCGTCGTGATAGTATTCCTGCCTACTTTTGTGCTGTACCTGTTTCTTTCAGAAAAGATTATCAAGGGCGTTACCGCCGGCGCAATAAAAGGCTAGAGCGGGACCGCAGGGAGAGAGCAAAGCAGGCTTTGCCTGATTTGTTCTCCCCCTCAAAGGCCGGATGATGTTGTTCAGATAATAGTCTGTTCCACATGCTCACGGTCTCACCGGTTGAGACAGGAAGGCTGTCGATATAGGCTTGAAAAATTGCCGCTTTCGTTAAGATCCCGTATGGCATTTGAGAAATGGGCGTCCCTGCCCGGGTGTGGCACGCGGCACCGCCGGCAGCCGCGCCATCACCACATGGATTCGCCCGGTAAAGTACGCCGGGCGAATCCATGGAAATTAATTACTGCTCACCCTAAGGCTGGGACTGAATGGCGTTGTCCAGATACAGGTATCCGTTCCACACGCTGACGGTATTGTCGCCGGAAGGAATGTTTCCGGTATCCTGAAAAACGCCCAACTCCGTCACGGTACCGTACTGTGCCTTGGGACTGGGGCTTCCTCCCTCGGCGTAGAACGACACGGCGCCGGCGTCCGCAACATTCGCCCGGGCGGCCGCGTATGTGCCCGTCCCGTATATGACCCCGCCGATCAACTGTACGGAAGTGTTCGTGAAAAGGGGCGTGTATACACCGCCGCCCTGGCCCGTACCGGCGGTGTTCCCGTGAATTATGGCGTTTTCGGCCATGGTAAAGGTTCCACCGGCATATATCCCGCCGCCGTAACCGCCGGTCGCGGAATTGTCATATACCGCCGCGCTCCCCTCCATCTTGAACGTTCCGTTTTCACCTATATATACCCCGCCGCCGCCACAGGCCGCCTGATCCGTGCCGCCGCCTGAGCCGGAGTAGAAAAAGGCGCGGTTGCTGGCTACTGAGGCGTTTCCTCTCATGATAAAACTGCCGCCGGCAACATATACGCCGCCGCCCTGTCCGTTGGCGGAGCTGTTTTTCCCGGCGTCATTGGCGTATATCGACGCGTTCCCTTCCATAGTAAAGACAGCATTTCCCTGGACGGCTACGGCGCCGCCGGCGCCGCTGTTATTCCAGTTACCGGTAATCACCGAGCCGTTTTTCATGGTAAACCGGGGCCACCCGCCGGCCGAGCCACTTAAGCTAATCACCGGCGCGTTGTTGCCCCCGTGTCCGCGCAACGTTATATTTCGCAGAATAATATGATAATTTGGCGAAGACGCGGACACGGCAAGCAGGTTTCCGTTTTCGTTGAGTGAAATGATTCCACCCACGGTCTTGCCCCGTATTGACACGGTTGCCGGCTCCGCTCTGGAGGCAGACAGGGCCGGATTGTTGCCGGAAGCGCTTGCTCCCAGGCCAATGCCGTTTCTGATATTGAGCACATAATATTGACTGTAATAACTTGAGCCGGTATCGGGATCGCTTATCTTGTCAATCGCGTCTTTCCAGCCGGCCACATCGTATATATTGAACACGTGAGGCGTATTTTCCTCGCCAAAGTCTTCCAGGTTAAACAGCCAGTCCTCCACTTCCATCCACTCCGCGTAAAGGGTAACCTGGCCGGTTACCGGCGTGTTCCAGTCATACGGGGAGTCATCTCCGGCAAGCCAACGGTCAAAGACATATCCTTCCCATACCGGCGCGGAAGGGGCCGCCACCAGGCTGCCCGTTCTCGCGAGGAATGATGGAACCACACTTCCGCCCCGTGAGTCGAAATTCATGAGGAAATATTCCGCGCCCGTTTCGGCGAGCAGGTCCCAGCCCACATAGGGAGCGGTGTACTGCCCGGTCCCGGTCTGCCCGGTGTAGATATACGCCGCGCCGTCCGCCTCGTTATAGTAGGCCCAGCCTGTTTCGGGCGTTCCGGTAAGCGCGGCGTGATCCGCCTTGCTTCCCTTCCAGATAAAGGATGAAGACACGCTGTTTTCGGTAAGGATAGTCCAGGCCGTGCCGTCGTACACATAGGCCTCGTTTGAGCCGGTGTTTAAATACGCCCAGCCGGATTTGGGCTCGGGGGGAGCGTCCGCAAGGGATCCCTTCCAGACCATGCCGGGTCCGCTGTCCACGACCTTAATCGTTTCGGTATTGTCGATGAACCAGAAGCCATGCGGCGGAAGGCAGGAGGTAAAGACGAAGGCGGCTGCGAGGACGCCCAGAAGCGCCCCGCTTTTTATAGCGCGCCCCATAACAGGCGCCCGGGAGATACGGGGGAACGGTATGGTAAATGAATCCTTCATGAAGGTCTCCTTCAAAAAAAGTTCGCTTGAATTTCGGCATTTTCTCCCAAAAAACAGGTAAGAAACACCACTATTCATCTCTAAGTACATTATATCACGGGCTTATACATTTGACAAGTACTTTATTCATGCCGGAAGAGGATAATGTGCGGCCCGGCGTCCTTCCGGCGGCCGGACGCGGACGCTGAATGACGGATCGGCCTCTCCCGGCCCGTTTTGTAAAAAAAGTAAAAAAGGCGATAAAAACGCTTGCGTTAACCCAAAAGCCATGGTATCATGCTCTCACCACTATGGGGTGTGTTCGAAATTCCGGTTTACGGAGAGGCCCCATGGCGGATCGGGGGAGCAAATGCAGAGGGGAATGGATGCGGCGGCCTTTCTCGCGGCGGCTTTGTTGACGCTTGGTTTTCTCGCGGGCTGTGAGCCCATCGGACTGCTCGCGGAGGCGGACGGCTCCGGCGCGGGGGACCACGTAAAGACGGTTACCATTACCGGCATTCCGTCCGAACACAACGGGAAAATGGGCATGATCAAGATATCCAAGGATGTAGCGCCCCCCGTAACCGCCGGCATAGGTATCGGCGCGGTTGAAAACGGAACATTGACGCTTCCGTTGACATTAACGCTGACGGCGGACACGGAAATAGAGGCGTCGGTAAGCGGTTCGGCGTCCTTTGAGGACGATTTTATGACGTCTCTTTCCGGCGCCGTTACCGGGTACACCGGATACGGTTACCATGTGATGGTACTTTCGCTCTACGGGAGCGGCGGCCGCGTCGATTATGTGTACGCCAATACCGATATTTACGACGCGCATCTTCTGTCCGAGCCGCTTCCCTATCTGCTCCGCGCCGACGCGGCCATCCCGTTTAGCCGCTTTATGTGCGCCGAGCCGGCCTTGCCGCCGGGGGAAAGCGAAACGCCCCTTTTGGATTAACCCCGCCAATGTGGCGCGCCACATTGGCACGCCAATTTGGCGACGTCAGCCGGAAAGTTTGGGGTTTTCCACTTCTACCTTGTCCACTTCTTCAAAAGGCGCGAGGGTCGAGACCATGCGCATGGGGCGCGATGAGTGGTTGATCACATAGTGAACTTCGCCCGGTTCAATGTGGATAAACTGCCCGGCGCGGAGGATGTGGGGCGCATTGTCCACCACGATGGTTACTTCGCCTTCCAGAATATAGAAATTTTCTTCCATTACGTTGTGGTAATGGGCCTGAAAATCCACGCCGGGCATGAACTGGACAATGGCGAAATTCATGCGCGGTCCCCGCATCAGGTATTTCGGGCCGTTGTCGCCGTTCCGGTATTCCTTTTCTTTTTCATCAACAATAAACATGGTTTTCTCCCTTGGTGTTTGGTGTTTTAGAGTCCCGGCGCGGCCCACATATAGCGGGTAACTCCCGCGTCGCTTAACGCGAGCTGGGCGCGATAGACTTCCCGCCACATGCCGCGGGCGGCGCGGTATACGTCCCGGTTTTTGTCGTTGGGAAGGTACTCCGCCTCGATGCGTACCAGGCGGCGGGCGGCATCCCGGATGCCGGGATACATCCCCGCGCCCTTAAAGGCGAGCAGCGCCGCGCCGAGAGACGTGGCTTCCTTTACCTCCGGAACCGCGACGGGAATTTCCAGCGTATCGGCCACAATCTGGGACCAGAGAGGGCTTTTTGACGCTCCCCCGGCGAAAATCACCCGTTCCGGTTTCTTTCCCGTGGCCGCTTCCACCAGGCGAAGATGCTCCGCCGTTACCAGCGCGGTATTTTCCATGATTGCGCGGTAAAAGGTGTACTTGTTGAACTTTTCCGCGTCCAAATCAAAATTGGTAAAGGTGGGGGCGGCGTGACGCCAGGAGATATAATTCATCACATCGGAAAAGGCCGCGGCCATGCCGTAACTCCCGGCGGGTATTTTTGCCGCTTCTTCATCAAGAAGGGCGTAGGGGTCCCGCTTCCCCGCGCGGCGCGTTTCGTCCTGGCAAAAAGCGTCCCGGAACCAGCGCATCACAAGTCCCGGTTTGAACGCGAGGGCCTCGTACTGCCAGAGATCCGTTACCGCGTGGCAGTTGACCCGCACATCACAGCGGGGGGACGCCTCCCCCTCGCCGGTGTTGTATTCATACTGCCAGAAACTTCCCCCAAAAATGGCCGCCTGGTTCGCGTCCGTAAGCCCCACGCCGATGGTTGCCGCCTGGCAGTCCCCCGCGCCCGCCACCAGGAGGGTGCCCTGCGCGAGCCCCGATTCCGCCGCGCCCCATGCCGAAACGGTTCCGGCGGGCGTACCGCACTCGATTACGTCCGGGAAAATATCATTTTTGAGGCCGCACCGTCCGGCGATGGAAACATCCCACGTTCTTGTCCGCAGGTTGAAAAGTCCCGTGGTGGAGCCGTTGCTCGGTTCCACGGCCAGCACACCCGAAAGCCGGTAGATAAGCCAGTCGTTGAACATTCCCACGCGGGCGATTTTTCCGTAGAGATCCGGAAGTTTGTTTTTTACCCAGAGGAGACGCGGGAGCGCTCCCAGCGCGAAGGTCTGCCCCGATTCCCGGTAAATTTCCCGCTCAAGGCCGGGGTCTATCCGTTTGAGTTCGCCCACCTCGTCTCCGCTCCGGGCATCCACATTGGCGCAGGCCCAGATTTCCCGGCCCTCCCGGTCGTAGAGGACGATGCCCTCCCGCATACAGGTGGTGGACACCGCCGCGATTTCCACCGGGCGAACGCCTGTTTTTTCAAGGACTTCCCGGATACAGACGCAGGCCAGGCGCCAGTTCGCCTCCCAGTCAAAGTCCATGCTTCCCGGCCAGCGGGGGTCTTCCCGGTGGGTCCATTCCCGCTGGCTGACGCCGGTCTGCCGCCCCGCCGTGTCGAAAATTACCGCCCGGACGCTGCCCGTGCCCGCGTCAACGGCCATCACATAATCAGTGGACATAACCAATCCCTCCTTGCGCGGCTTTCCCGCCTTCACGCCTGCTCCAGCAGCCACCGGGCCGTATCCTCGTTGGTAATGAGGATACTGATATACCCCGGCGCGAGCGCCCCGCGTATTGCTTCGCGTTTTTCTACCCCGGCCGCGACGCCGATCACCTGGGGAAAATCCCTGAGCGCCGGAAGGGGCGTGGAAACGACCCGCTCCTCCAGGGCATTGGGAATCACGTTTCCCGCGCGGTTGATAAAGTGGCAGAGAACGTCCCCCACCGCTCCCTGCATCTGGAGCGAAAGAAAGTCGTTTTGCGACAAAAATCCGCTCTGGAGAATCGTCGCGCCGGGATTCATGCCGCCGATGCCCACCAGGGTAAACGACGCGAGCGAACTCATCCCGAATATCTCCCGTACCGGGCGCTCTTCCCGTATGGCGTCCACCATTTCGCGGGACGATACCACAAGCGGCGCGGGGATCAAAAAAAGCCGCGCGTTAAAAACACTCGACCGTGTATTGGGAAGGTAGATGCTCACCCCCCCGGTCAGGGAAATAAACGAAACCGGCGTTTCCGCCATCCTGGCCAGGTTGTTGAGCGTCTTGCCCGTCGTGTCGCCGTACCCGATATTGATAAAGGCGTTTCCCGTGATGCGCATGGCCAGGTACATCGCCGCGGCCGCCGCGATGGCGTCGTTTGTCTCCCCAATTCCCGCCGGCGCCGGCGTGGGCACCACGAGCGCATCCTTAAGCCCGTAGCGCTCCATAAGCTTTTTTTCAACCTGGAGTTTTTCGGCGTTGTCCGGGCGTACCCGGAACTGGATTACGCCGGTTTCCTGCCCCTTTTCAAGGAGCCGCATAACCCGCATCCGCGAAATGCCCAGGAGCCCCGCGATGTCCTGCTGGGTACGGTTTTCCATGTAGTAGTACCACACGACCCGCGTGATAAGCTCTTCTTCCAGGTTCATGCCGCTCCGGTCCGTCCCGAACAAAAATTACCGGGCTGAACAATTATAGTATACGGGAGGTTTTTGCGTTTGCCAATAGGCATCGCCGGAAGAACGCCGCCTTTAGGCGGCGTTCTTCCGGCGAGATTACTGGGGGACCGTTTTTGGCGCGTCCGGGTGGTTTGGTCCGAAACTTTTAAGCAGCACCAGCGGTTCCACCGGGCTTTCGTTGATGATCGTAATGCCCCTTTTCGCGGCGTTTTCGGACACATAAAATTCATCGGCGCTCTGCCGGCCAAAGCGGAGCAGGGTAGGGGACTCGCAGATATGCGGCCCAAGCCTGCCGTGCCCCTCCGTCAGTATCACGCCGTGCGCCGCCGGCTCGGTAAGCGTAACGCGCTTTCCGGGAAACACCGTAAGCTCCTTCGCGCTGAAATACCCGTCATTGGCGTAGGAAATCCACTTTTCCTCATGACTATCGCCGGAAGCAATCGTGATTGGGCGGCGGGAATAGTGTTTTTTGTAATGGGGATCGATGTTCTTCTCCCAGTCGAGCAGGCTGAAAATATAGTCGATATCGTCTTTTTTGCCGTCGGGAACTTCCCCGGTCAGGAAACTCCGGTCGAAAATTTCGCCGGAAACGACATTTTCGTGGACCGAATTGACATCCCCGTTCCAGTTAAGCTCAAACGTCATGACCGAACCGGGGGCGTGAATCACCCCGGCGGGAGAATACCACCCGGTGCCGAGTTCGATCCGGTACGCCCGCGAAAGCTCCGTGATCCGGTTATCGCCCTTGTTGTAATCCCTGAGCCGCTGTTTTACCTGCTCCGGCGTGGTGTCCGGGTCATAACCGAAATAGGTCGCGTTCATTTCTCCCGTGTGGCTCGCGAATTGTACGGGAAAATAGTAACATTCGGGTTTGCCGAGCTTGCCCACCCGCGCGGCCGCTTCCATATCAAGGTGAAGATGGTGAAAAAGCGGCGTGGTTAAATCGTAGAATTTAGAGAATACCGGCCAGCCCTTGTAGGTGCTCCAGAGTTCCTCGCCGACAAGCGCGGCCCCCAGTATCTGGATCGCGTCCCGCAAGGCAAATTTTTCATCGCTCCCGTAATCCACCGCCACAAAACTCAGTCCCTCTTCCGGCCCCGCAAGCGGCCCGTTCTGCGCCACATTTGTGGATGTCATCCAGCGTTCCTTAATGGAACCCCGTTCAAGTCCGTACGCGTAATAATCATCCGGGTGGAGCCGGAGCCGGCGGCCCGCCTTCCCGAATGGCCGGGGAATAAAATTCGGATTAAGACGGAAAATACCTTCGCCTTTTTCCAGGGTTTTTTCGACAAGCGCCCTGTCGGCCATAATGCGCCTCCTCTTGTGGTATGGGAAATCCGCTCTGAACCCGTCCGGGCGGGCGGCGGACTCTGTATTCAGTATATTTCCATGATCCGTTCCCCTGTCAAGAAAAAAACAAACGGACCGGATCTTTCCGGCTGTCCGGGACAAAACCGCCCGGCCTTCGCGTCCGTTCTGCGCGGGCGGCGGCGCCCTTCCCGGTTTTTTTTACCAAGACGCAAAGAAACGGTGAGAAAAAGGCGCTTTCCCCAAAAAACTCCTTGCGCTATCGTGAATTGGATTTTATAATGAAACTGGATTTTGAATTCAGCCGAACAAATGTTTGGAAACAAAACATTTGTTCGGCTGAACGCTTCCCCGGGGTGAGCGGCTCAGGATTATCGCGGACCCCGGCGAAGCCGTCCGGGGGTATCGGCGCGGGAGCCGCCTGGCAGATACAGCTACGCCATCGGCAACAACAAGGAGGCCGCGAAAATAGTGGGCATCAACGTGGACTTTGTGCGTACCGCCGGGTACGCCATGATGGGGCTTCTCTGCGCCATCGCGGGACTTTTGATGATCGCCCGGCTTGGTAATTCCCAGCCGGCGATTGAGGATGTGTGGGTGATGAATTCCACCGCCGCCCTGACCGGCGTCCCCGGACGCGGCGGGGAAAACGGGGAGGGGATACCGGCATGACAGAGCTTCTTGCCAACGAAGCGGGCGAATTTCCGCTTTTCAGCGTTCGGGACATTCATAAATCGTTCGGGACAAACGCGGTACTGCGGGGGATCAACCTTGATGTGTACCCCGCGGAAGTGCTGGCCCTGGTCGGCGGGAACGGCGCGGGAAAGAGCACCCTGGTAAAATCGGTGATGGGAATATACCGGCCCGACGCGGGGGAAATTTTTATCGCCGGGGAACCGCTGGAATTTTCCAGTCCCAAAATGTCCCTGGGCCGGGGCGTGTATCTGGTGCCGCAGGAGCCGATGCTGTTCCCCAACATGACGGTAGAGCAGAATGTGCTTATGGGTTTCCGGGGAAAGAAGGCGGTTCTGCGGGAAAAACTGTCGGCCCTTCTTGCCCAGCTTGGCTGGAACATGGACCTTGCCCGGAGCGCCCGCACCCTTTCCATCGCGGAGCAGCAATTGGTAGAAATACTGCGCGGGCTTTTGCGGGAGGCCCGGGTGCTGATCCTGGACGAGCCGACAAGCGCCCTCACGTTTGACGAAGTTACTTCCCTGTTCGGGATTATTGAAAGCCTCAAGCAAAAACGGATCAGCATTATTTATATTACGCACCGGCTTAACGAAGTGTTTCAGATCGCCACCCACGCCGCCATTATGCGGGACGGCGTTATTACGCTCCACGGCAGGGCGGAGGAATTTACCCGGGAGATGCTCGTCCGCGGCCTCCTCCCGGAAGACTTTACGGCCCGGGAAAACGGCGCGGGGGAGGGCCGCCGGGAACTGGACTACGGTTCAATGAACCCTGTGTTTGAACTGCAAAACTATTCGGGGTACGGATTCGCGGATATCAGCTTCAAAATATATCCGGGCGAAGTGCTGGGGCTGTGCGGCGTTGTCGGCGCGGGCCGTACGGAACTTGCCATGACGATATTCGGCAGGGATACGGTCAAGTCCGGGAAGGCGTTTCTTGACGGCCGGGACATTACGGGCATGAACACGCGGGCCATCATCAAAAAAGGCATCAACTATGTTCCCGAAGATCGTTTTCAAAACGGCATATTCAGAACCGCCAGCATCGCGGGCAACCTGTCTTCGGCGTTTCTCAATTTTACTTCCGGCCTTTTTCTCAATTTTCGCGTCGAATCGGGCCTGGCGTCGAAATATATCGGTGATTTTCGCATCAAGGCAGCGGGGCAAAAAGACGAGATCGGCAGCCTCTCCGGCGGCAATCAGCAAAAGGTGGTGATAGGCCGCTCCCTTTCTACGGAGCCGCGCCTGGTCATCATGGATGAACCGACACGGGGCATCGACGCGGGCGCGCGCGGGGATATTTATGCGATCATCAGCGAACTCAAGGCGAAGAATGTGGCGGTGCTGCTCATCTCGTCTGATATGGAAGAAATTGTGGAACTGTCGGACCGGGCGCTCGCCATGTTTCAGGGGCGGATCAGCCGGGAATTCCGGGGCGCGGAAATTACCCAGGACAATTTGATGAGCGCGTCGTTCGGCGTGGCGGGGGAGGCGGTATGATGAATTTCAGAAACCGTGCCGCGGCGCTTCTTAAGGTGCGGGAACTGGTTTCCTTTTCCTTTGTGGCGCTGCTTTTTCTCCTGGTCGGCATGGTGAATCCCGGCTTTCTCGCGCCGGAAAATCTGCTCCTTACGGTGAACGCGAGCGTCGTCTTTACGCTGCTCGCCGCCGGGAGCGCCTTTGTCATTATTGCGGGCGAAATTGACGTTTCATCAGGAGCGGTGATGGGACTTGCCGCCGCGGTGTCCGCGTCCCTGATCCGTGACGGCGCTCCGTGGCCGCTGGCCATTGCCGCGGCGCTTGCCATCGGCCTGGTGTGCGGAACGGTGAACGGCCTCGGACTTGTTTTTTTGCGCATCCCGTCCATCATCATGACGCTTGGAACTATGGGCGTTATTCGCGGGCTTATCTATGTGTACACCAACGGCAAGTGGGTGGAAAATGTTCCCCACGCCTACAAGGCGCTCGCGCAGGAAAACTTTTTGGGTATTTCCCTTTTTTACTGGGGCGCGATTATCGTGGTGGCAGCCGGAACGGCGATCATGAAAAAAACCGGGCCGGGCCGCTGTTTTGCCGCAGTGGGAGATAATATTTCCTGCGCCGTCTTTTTGGGCATTCCCGCGCGGCTGACCCGGATTCTCGCCTTTACGCTGAGCGGCCTTTTTGCCGCCGCCGCCGCGCTGCTTTTTGTCAGCAGAATCGGTTTTGTTACGCCGATGGCGGGAAACGGCTACGAGATGAAAGCCATCGCCGCCTGCGTCCTTGGCGGGGTAAGCCTTTCGGGCGGCACCGGTTCCCTTGCCGGCGCGTCCATGGGGGCCATTATCATGGCGTCCATCGGGCGGATTCTGGTGTTTCTCAATTCTTCCGCCGATGACAATACCATTACGGGCACCATGCTGATATTTATCATTGTGGCGGACGCCCTGCTTCAGGGCCGCATGGCGGAGCAGGCGCGGCGGAAGCGCCTTGACGCGAAAATAGCGGACGCGGAAGGACGGGCGGCATGACGGACCGGAAAGAATTCGCCAAAAAACTGTTCCGCTGGGAAACGTTTTTGGTAGTATTGCTACTCCTGGAGATTGTCGTTTTTGGCGCGCTCAATCCCCGCTTCCTGCGCCCCCGCATCCTGTTCGGCAGCATTAATGATTTTATGCCCATCTGCGTTATCAGCCTTTTTGTTACGTTTGTGCTTGTAACGGGGGGCATGGACATTCAGGCCGGTTCCATCGTGGGGCTTACGTCGATTATCATCGGAATACTGTTTGAGTATTTCCATCTCAATATTTGGCTCGCCTGTTTCTGCGCGCTCCTTGCCGCTTCCCTCTGCGGGCTGTTGAGCGGATTTCTTGTGGCATACACCAAAGTACAGCCCATGGTAGTAACGCTGGGCGGTTCCTTTTTCTACGCGGGAGCGGCCATCACCATTACTAAAATGGCGGAAATTGAAACCCACAAGGGCATCAGCGGAT